>JBJFHC010000070.1:0-18854 GCA_051893275.1 Erysipelotrichaceae bacterium
TTTAATTCTGGTTTAAAAAAAGAAAGTCTAATTAAAACTTTCTTTAATAGTACTGTTCAATATCGGCAAGTCTTACATCTTTGATTCCTGGTACTTCATCAAGAATCAGAGCCATTACACCATCTTTAAGGGTTTCGTTCAAGGACAGACAGCCAACGCAGGCACCAAATACTTTTACATAAACTACATCATCTTCCAGGGAAACGAACTCGACATCGCCTCCATCTCTTTGAAGATATGGTCTTATTTTTTCGATGGTCTGTTTAACTAATTTGATTTTATCTTCTTTATTGTTTATATCCATATTTTTTCCTCTTTATACTTTGAATATTATACACCTCTATTTGTTTTGTGATGTTAAATTTAATCTTTACCTGGTATATAATGATGACATGAGTACGATTAATGACTACAAAGTCGGGATGACTGTCTATGGACGTATTACTGGTATTAAGCCATATGGGGCTTTTGTGGGTTTTGACAATGATGTAAATGGTCTGATTCATATTTCGGAGCTGTCTAATGGTTTTGTCAGAGATATAGCCAATTTTGTCAATATTAATGACTATGTGATGTTAAAGGTAATTGATATCGATAAGGAGCATAAACAGCTCAGGCTGTCTTTTAAGGCTTTAAGTCAGAATACGCGCAAGCATATCAAGAAGGTTAAATTCGAAGGTATGCCAAAAAATATTAAGGGTTTTGGTTCTTTGAGGGATCAGATGCCCAAGTGGATAAAGGAGAAGGAAGAATGTTAACACTCAATCTTGAAAATGCCAAACTTGATAAGGAATTAAGTTCATATCAGGAAAAGGTATCTGAAGCACACAGATGGCTGGAAGAAAAAACTGGCGCTGGAAATGATTTTGTCGGCTGGGTAAAGTGGCCTGTAAATTATGATAAGGAAGAGTTTGCCAGAATCCTTAAACTGGCAGAAGATTTAAAGGGTCAGTATGATGTACTTCTGGTATGCGGTATTGGCGGTTCATACCTGGGTGCCAGAGCAGCTGTTGAAATGATCAGAGGACTGTATCCAGAAAATGGTCCTGAAGTAATTTTCGTGGGCAATACTTTCTCAAATACCTATATTTCACAGGTTCTTAAGCACATCGAAGGCAAGGATGTGGTAATGAATGTTATTTCTAAGTCAGGTACAACTACCGAGACTTCTATTTCATTCAGAATCTTTAAGCAGTATATTGAAAAGAAATATGGCAAAAAAGAAGCTGCCAGAAGAATTATTGCGACAACCGATGCCCATAAGGGAACACTTAAGGCGCTGGCTGACAAGGAAGGCTATGCGGAGTTTGTAGTTCCTGATGATATTGGTGGTCGTTTCTCAGTATTCACAGCTGTAGGTCTGGTACCTCTGGCTTTAGCTGGCATTGATATTAAAGCTTTAATGGAAGGCTCTAAGGAAGCCATGGAAGATTACTCAAAGGAATCAATTGAAGAAAATGATGCCTATAAGTATGCAGTTGCCAGAAGAATTCTGGATGATAAGGGCTACAGCGCAGAAATGTTTGTAACCTACAATCTGCAGCTTCAGATGGTGGCTGAATGGTGGAAACAGCTGTTTGGTGAATCTGAAGGCAAGGATGGCAAGGGCATTCTTCCTGCATCTGGCTGTTTCTCAACAGATCTTCACTCACTTGGTCAGTTTGTACAGGAAGGCAGAAAGTGTCTGTATGAAACATTACTGTTAGTGGATGAGATGCCAGGCGATATGCTTTTCCCTGAAGATGAGGAAAATCTGGATAATATGAATTATCTTGCCGGCAAGTCTATTTCATGGGTAAATGAACAGGCACAAAAGGGTACTTTAAAGGCTCATTCAGATAAAGGTAATGTTCCAAACATTGAGATTCACTTAAAGGACAATTCAGCCTACAGTTTTGGCTACATGATTTATTTCTTCATGAGAGCCTGTGGCATGAGCTGTTATCTGTTGGGTATTAATCCATTTAATCAGCCAGGTGTTGAAGTCTACAAAAAAGAGATGTTCAAGCTTCTTGGCAAGGAATAATCAGTAATTATTATTTGTGAAAAAGTAGACAATTTAAAAAGTCTACTTTTAATCTGCCTTAAACAGTTATATATAAAATCTTGTGTTAAAATATTGAAAGTAAGGGAGGAATGCTTATGTCATTTTTTATTGGGCCGATGAGGCAACATTTAGATGGTCATAAAGATCTTACTGCCCATAATGAAATCAAAACTTATGTGGCTGATACAGTATCAATTCCTTTAGTACAGGGCGCTGCACCTATCAGCTGCCTTGTTAAAGAGGGCGATAAAGTAAAGATTGGCGATAAAATCGCAATGAATGATCGTTTTGGTGTACCTATTTTTGCTTCAGTATCGGGTACAGTTACCGGTATTGTTAAGAAAATGGCCGCTAATTTAAAACCAGCTGATCATGTAGTTATCGAAAATGATCATAAAGACACAAAAGCTGAACCAAAGTATTTGGCTGAAGATGCGTCTAAAGAAGAAATTATCAATTATATGAAAGAGATGGGACTGCTCGGTCAGGGTGGTGCTGGTTTCCCATCATTCATTAAGTTCAACACTGATAAATGTGAATCATTAATTATCAATGCCGTTGAATGCGAACCTTATATTACTGCCGATGCCAGAAATATGGAAGAAAACATGGAATATCTGAAGACTGGTGTAGTTTTAGGTATGAAGGCATCTGGTGCCAAAAAGGGTTATCTCTGTATCAAAGAGTACAAGAAGGAAGTAATTGAACAGTGTAAAGAACTTCTGAAAGATGTAAAAGATGTCGAAGTTAAACCAGTTCCTGATGTTTATCCAATGGGCTGGGAAAGAACACTGGTTTATGAAGTAACTAAGAAGAGATATGAGAAGCTTCCAATTGAAGTTAACTGTGTGGTATCAAATGTTACTTCTTTAATTGAAATTGCCAAGTCAAGTAAACTGGGCACACCTATTTATGAAAAATTCGTTACAGTCAGCGGAAACGCTGTTAAGGAACCTCACAATGTTAAGTGTCGTGTAGGCACTTCATTTAAGGAACTGATTAATGTCTGTGGCGGCTATGTTGATGGGGTGGACAAGATTTCGCTTATTGCCGGTGGTCCGATGATGGGTTCATCTATCGTGAAAGATGAAGTATCTACATCATCTATTTCTAACTGTGTACTGGTAAGTAAGTATGAAGAATTTGAGGCCATCAAGTGTCTTAGATGTGGTGCCTGCGTTGACCACTGTCCTAGCGGCTTACAGCCAGTTAATATTGCCAATGCAGCCAAGGCTAATGATTTTGACCGTCTGGCCAAACTGAAGGCAGTTGATTGTGTTGAGTGTGGCATGTGTACATATGTATGTCCTTCAAAGATTGAAGTTACCGAAAATGTACGCCGTGCAAAGCGTACAATGATGGCCAGGGCCAAGAAATAAGGGGGTTTAGATATGGAAATTAAATATAAGTCAAATCCTAATTACCGCAGACCTTTAACTACTGCGAAAATCATGGCCTATCTGCTGATTGCACTGTTAGTTGTATATGCCTTTGGTTTATTCAATGCCTATAATCTGGGTGGCATGTCACTTGTAACCAATGCCATTATCTTAATGGTAGTTGCCGTACTTGTAACCTTAGTAACAGAAGCTGTCTGGGCTAAGGTTCTGAAACAGGATATTAAAAAATATATCTTAAATTCATTCGGCTGGATTACAGCTGTAATTCTTGTTCTTTGCGTAAAGGCTGATACTTCACCATATGCCATTGGTGTAGCGACATTTATCGCTATCTTCTTTGGCAAGCTGGTATTTGGCGGCTTTGGCCAGAATATCTTCAATCCGGCAGCTGTCGGAAGAGCTGTAATCATCTCTTCATTTGCCGGCAGCAAGATTGCCGATGCGATGGCTGGTGCTACACCAACAGCTACCTTATCTTCAGCTGGCTGGCTTTTATCAAATGAAGCTGCTGCCTCATTTGCGGGTGATTTCTCTTTAGCTTCTTTATTCTTGGGAAATTATGCTGGTGCACTGGGTGAAACTTCGGTTCTGGTTCTGGTATTATGTGCCATTTTCCTTTCAGTTAAGGAAGTTATCGACTGGAGAATTCCGGCTGTCTATGTCGGTACAATTTTCTTAGGTACTTTAATTATTGGTTTAGTAAATGGCTGTGGTGTAAGTTTTGCGCTTAACTTCATCATGACTGGCGGTATTTTCTTTGGTGCTGTCTTCATGCTGACTGATCCTGTAACCAATCCAACAACCAGAGCAGGCAAGATTGTGTTTGCCGGACTGGCTGCAATATTTACGGTTTTAATCAGACTCTTTGCCAATCTGCCAGAAGGCGTATGTTTCTCAATTCTGCTGGTAAATATGCTGACACCAGTTATTGACAAGTTCTTCTCTTGTAAACAGACTGACAATGAAAAGAAATACAATATTGGTTTACCAGTATTTGTACTGGCTGTAGTAGTCTGTGTTGTATGCTGCGGCTTTGGCTTAAGCATTAATGAATATAAGTCACCAAATGCTCCAGGCGCAACTTTCCCTGTGGGACCTACTGTTAAGCTTGGCGATGCAGATGATGCCACTGTTGTATCAAATGATGGCAATACTTATGTAATTTCAGCCAAGGGCTTTGCCGGAAACAATGAATTCAAGGTTGTTGTTGATGGCGATGCAGTTAAATCGGTTGAAATGACTTCATTTGGCGATACTGCCGGTATTGGCGATATGCTCGATGTTCCTGAATTCTTTGCCCAGTTTGAAGGAAAGACTTTAAATGATGAAGTAGACTGCTACTCAGGTGCTACATTCACATCTAAGTCAGCGATGGCTGCCGTAAAGACTGCCTTAAATGGCGGATCAGGTTCTTCTTCAGAAGTAAAGGAACCAGTTTCAAACGGTATTAAGATTGCCGATGGCGACAAGGCTGAAGTTATTTCGAACGATGGAAATACTTTTGTAGTAAAGGCTGCCGGTTTTGCGGGCGATAATGAATTTACTGTTGAAGTAGCTGATGGCAAGATTGTAAGCTTTGCGGTAACTTCATTTGGTGATACCGCCGGTATTGGTGATGCAATTTGTGAAGAAAGCTTTACAACTTCATTTGCCGGCAAGGGATTAGATGATACTGTAGATACTGTATCTGGTGCTACTTATTCTTCCAAGTCAGCAATTGCGGCTGCCAGGGCTGCCTTAAGTGCCGGTGCAGGCGAAGAAGAAACAGCTGCCTACAGCGAAAATGCTTTAGGTTCTGCCTCTGGCAAGGCTGAAGTAGTATCAAGTGATGGCAACACTTATGTAGTTAAGGCTTCTGGTTTTGAAGGTACTAACGAATTTACTATCGAAGTAGCTGATGGCAAGATTGTAAGCTTTGAAGTAACTGTTTTTGATGATACAAAGGGTATCGGCGATGCTATATGTGATGAAAGCTTTACTTCTTCATTTGTCGGCAAGGGTCTGGCTGATGAAGTTGATGTTAGCTCTGGTGCTACTTATTCATCCAGCTCAGCTTTGGCTGCTGCCAGATGTGCTTTAGAAAGTGCAGGTAATTAATTATGAATAAGATTGTTAAACTTGTATTATTCCTGGGTATTGTATCCGCTGTTTCTGGTCTTCTGTTAGGATTTGTAAATGATCTTACAGCTCCAATTATTGAAAAGAATGCCAATGCAGCTGAATATGCCACCCTGGAAGTTATGTATCCAGGTGCTGAATATGAAAAACTTGATGTAACAAATGATGTGATTGCCGGTGCCTATGAAGCCAAGGGCCAGGGCTATGCCTTTAAGTGCACGGGCAAGGGCTATAATGAGATGACTATCCTGATTGGCTTAGACTATGATGGAACAATTACTTCGGTAATTCCGCTAGAGCATCAGGAAACATCCGGCTTTGGTGCTGAACTGTTTAAGGATGAGGCCATTGCGTCATTATATGTGGGCAAGACTATTGATCAGGAAGTTGATTCAAGAGCCGGTGCTACACTTACTTCCAAGGCTATGGTAACTATGACCAATGCCTGCAAGGAAGCTTATAAATCAATCAAATAAGGGGGTATATTATGTGGAAAAACTTTAAAAACGGTTTTATTAAAGAAAACCCTGTATTTGGCTTATATTTAGGTATGTGTTCTACTCTGGCTATTTCAAGCTCGCTTGATTCAGCCATCGGTATGAGCATGTGTGTAATTGTTGTCTTAATCTGTTCAAATGTAATTATTTCAGCTATGCGTAAAATCATTCCTGATGAGATCCGTATTCCGGTATATATCGTAATTATTGCCTCACTGGTTACAATTGTACAGATGGTAGTGCAGGCCTATATGCCTGAACTGTATTCAGCTTTAGGTGCTTTCCTTTCACTGATTGTCGTTAACTGTATTATTCTGGGAAGAGCGGAAGCCTTTGCGAATAAAAACGGTGTTGTAGCTTCAGCAGTTGATGGACTTGGCATGGGCCTTGGCTATACTTTTGCGATTGTAATGCTGGCGGTTGTAAGAGAATTCTTATCTACCGGCTATCTGACCTTCCACAATCCATTCAATGCCTCACAGACCATTTTCTCAATTGGTTCTGAAGCTCTGGCTAACTACAGCATTTCATTCTTCTCAACTTCTGTTGGTGCCTTCCTGGCATTTGCCTGCTTTGCAGCTTTATTTACAGTTTTAAGAAGAAACGCCGAAAAGAAGGAGAGTAAATAATTATGAATATTTTCTCAATGATTATCTCCGCAGTACTGATTAATAATATTGTACTGGCTAAATTCCTGGGTGTATGTCCATTCCTTGGCGTATCCAAGAATTCTAAGTCAGCAGTAGGTATGGGTCTTGCGGTAACATTTGTAATTTTCTGTTCCAGCATGATTACTTATGCATTATATTATCTGGTTCTTGTACCACTTAATATTGAATATATGCAGCTTATTTCTTTCATTCTGGTTATCGCGGCTTTCGTACAGTTTGTTGAAATGTTCTTAAAGAAGTCTTCACCTGCGCTTTATAAGTCACTTGGTGTTTATCTTCCATTAATTACTACCAACTGTACTGTTTTATATGTAACACAGGCCAATATTTCTGAAGGCTATAATCTGCTTCAGACGGTTGTTAATTCCATTGCTGTACCTTTAGGCTTTATGCTGGTGCTGTTCATCTTCTCTTGTATCAGAGAAAGACTTGATTCAGCTGAAACTCCAGCTGCCTGGAAGGGTAATCCGGTAGCTCTTGTAGTGGCTGGCTTAATGGCTCTGGCATTATCTGGCCTGGCTGGTATTGCTTAATGAAAATAGCTGCTGTCATCCTCTTTGTGGTTCTGGGTGCTATTGCGGTAGTAGGCTATATTTTAAACAGCCGGACACCAAAACCCGAGGGATGTGAGAATATCGATGGAGTATGCGAGGGCTGCTCAATTACTTCATGTCTGAAGAATCCTAAATTAAAGGAGGAAGTAAAGAAATGATTCCTGCTGCATTAACGATGCTGGTAATCGGTGCACTGCTGGGTGTAATGCTGGGCGTTGCCTCTAAGGTCTTCCATGTTGAATTAGATGAAAGAGAAGCCAAGGTTACTGAAATGCTGCCAGGCTATAACTGTGGCGGCTGTGGCTATCCTGGCTGTTCTGGTCTGGCTGCTGCCCTGATTGGTAAGGAAACTGATACTGTTTCCTGCAAGCCATGCAAGGCTGACCGCAAAAAGGAAATTGTTGACTATCTGAATTCAACACCAGGACCTGATGGTGAATGTCTGAAAGTTAAGGCTTAATATTAAAAGGCTGTTACTTAGTAATAGCCTTTTTTATACCAAAAATGACATATTTTTTCATAAATATTCATTTTTTATTAAAAAAGTTGATTTTTACGTAAAATAAGTGAGGATTTTTTATTTTTTTTGGCAATAACAATATAGGAGGAAAAAAAGATGAAGAAAAAAACCAGCCTGTTAACTGCTATATTTATTGTCATAATTGATATTCTGATTGTGGCATTTGCTGCCTTAATTCTGTCTAATTTAAGACTTGGATTAAAGGATGTATATGTATCAGCCTATGATATTGAAGAAAGAACACTGATGGATGAAAGCTATCTTAAAAAAATCAGAGTACCTTCAGCTTATATAAGTGAGGATGTCTATACTGAAGTAAAAGAGATTGAAGGTAAATACATTCGAGTATCTGCTTTTATACCTAAAGGATCTCTTATCTACAAGAGCTTTCTTGAAGATACAGCCGATATGAAAGATGCGTCACTGATGTCTTTAAAAGAAGGGGAAGTATGTTATGATCTTTCTGTCAGAGATATTGATGTAAATCCGGCTGCTTTAATAAAGGGGATGAACTGTTCGCTTTATTTTACACTCAAAGGAAAAGAGGTATACTCTGATCTGCTTATTGAAAATGCAGAGATTATTGGTCTTTATGATATGGCCAATAAACCAGTTATTGATGACAGATCGGCCTTAAATACCGTATCGCTGGCTTTAAAAGCGGAAATGGTACCTTATCTAAACAAAGCCCTGGAAATAGGAAAAATAAAGCTTACTGTCGGCTATAGGCCCTATGAAGATGCGGAAACTGTTATTAATTTAAGTGAAAGCATTCTCAAATATCTTTCTTAAATATAAAATAAAAGGCATGAAAAAAATATTAAAACTTATTCTTCTTATAAGCTGGATGGGACTTATCTTCTATATGTCTTCCTGCAATGGGGAAACTTCCTCAGCCATGTCAGGAGGACTGTTAAGGATGATTGCAGAATTTATTGGCATCAGTGATGTTGAATTGTTTATTGAAAACTATTCATTTCTGATCCGTAAAACAGCTCATTTCAGTGAATATGCCTTTCTGGGTATCCTGATGTATACAAATCTTAAGGAATATATAAGGAATAAATATCTTCCTGTATCTTTTATTTTAAGTGCAGCTTATGCTGCATCTGATGAAATTCATCAGCTGTTTGTATCGGAAAGATCTTTTGCGCTGATGGATATATTTATCGACTCATGTGGAGCATTAACAGGCATAGTTTTAATTCATCTTGTAACAGAATATGCTGCCAAGAGAAAAAACTTTAAAGTACGGAATTAATTATCTGACAAATGAAGAACTGCTGGCTCTGGTTATAAAAACCGGACCCAGAGGTTCGAATGTCTTCAAACTGGTTGAAGAAATAATCGAAAAAGCTAATGGCTTTAAAAATTTATTGACCTTGACCTATGAAGAACTGACATCTATCAAGGGTATAGGAAAAGCCAAGTCTTTGGAACTGCTAGCTATTCTGGAAATTGCCAGAAGGCTTTCAACAATGGATACTATATCCGAAAAACAGCTGGATACACCGGACAAGATTGCTGACTGGCTGAGATTTGAAATAGCTTTTTCGGCCCAGGAAGAATTTGTGGTTATCTTTCTGGCAAATTCAGGAAAAATACTCAAACACGAGGTACTCTTCAAGGGTTCCAAGAACTGTTCGGTGGTATCACCTGATGAAATTCTGCGCAAGGCAATACTCTATAAGGCAGCAGCTATCGTTGTCTGCCACAACCACCCTTCGGACAGAGTAGAACCTTCGCAGGCTGATCTTCAGCTGACAAACAATCTTAAAAGAGCCTGTTCCATGATGTCAATACCATTATTGGACCACATAATAGTCGGAAAAGACTGTTATTATTCGTTCAGAGAAAAGGGTGTGCTGTAAAGTGTAGTCAGAAAAGTCTGACTGCACTTTTTTTCTATGTTAAAATTGATGTATGGCAAAAATTATTTTAGCTCTATGTCTGCTTATCGGTTTAACTGGCTGTTCCTCAAATATAAGTGCTCAAAACAGAATTGAGGAAATGGTACTTAAAGAAGAAACCACAGTCTACAATGCCCGTGTTAATACGGTAGGCGATTATTTTTCTTATTATCTGCCGGCTGACTGTTATCGAAGGCAGGGTGATAATCTGAGTGCTTTAATTGATTATTCATCTGGTCATATAGTGCTTAATCTGAATATTAAAGATATTATTGCGAACCGCTATTACTATGAAAATCTGCTCAGTGATGATGGCTTATTCTCAGATGAAGATCTTGTTTACAGCCGAAGCTCAGAAATGATAAAAAAAGAAGATGAAAAGCTGCGTTATGATTTATATGTCTATGCGTTAGATAAGCAATATCTGATTCATCTGCAGACAAAACAGTTGCAGATCTATGGCTACAGTTATTCAGGAGAACTCATTGAGACTATCAGGCATATGATGATTATCGCCAAAAATACCGAAGTAATGAATGATAAAGTTATTGATTCATTTTCAGCTAAAGATGTTATTGATTATGAGAAGAAACAGGTTAATCTGTTTAACTATGTTATTCCAAGCTCAGGCTATGTGCAGGAGCTTTTAAAAGGATATGAGGAAGGAAATTTGAAATGAAAGGTGATTTTAAAAAGAAATTCTTAGACATTTTATTTGAACAGGATCCTGAAGATGAAGAATATTCAGAAACCAGACAGATAAAGGAAGAAAAAAGAGAACCTGTGAAGGAAAATAAAGCTGTCCCTAGTGCTAAGGAAGTGCTCTATCAGGAGAAGAAACAGTCTAGTTTTATCAACTATGAAGAAGCACCGAAAAAGAAGATTGAAGATGTCAAAAAAGAAAAACCGGCAGTCAAAAAGATTGAGCAGCCCTCTGTCAAAGATGATGACAAGGACTATGTCATCAAAGGAAATGTTTCACCTATTTTTGGTGAAATAGAAGAACCTAAAAAAGAAAAGAAGATCGTTAAGAGCGATAAGGCTGCCCGTATCAATCCTTCAATTTACTCAACCAAGGAGTTTACAGGCGGGGTTATTTCTCCTATCTTCGGCTATGATTCCAAGGAAGCTGACAAGGCCAGAGAAATTTTTGAAGTAAATAAAGAAAAGACCGAAGAAGATAATACTGAAGATGTGGTAAATGATATTGATCTTTATGAGGAGCCTATTTCTTTATTTGAAGAAGATTTTGAGGAGCCATATGTTGATGAAACGGTTTTTGATGAAGAGGTTGAGCCTCTTTCAGAATATGAGAATACTAAAAGTATAAAGAAAGAAACTGAAGATATTGAAGATCTGATTGATGATACTTTTGAATTTGATTCTTTAAAGAACAATAAAAAGAAGAAGGACTGATATGTATTATTTTATAGGTATCAAGGGAACCGGCATGGCTGCACTGGCGGTAATGCTGCACGATCTGGGAAAAGAGGTTTGTGGTTCTGATCTTTCCAAGCATTTCTTCACCGAGGACGAACTGGTTAAGCGCCATATTCCAATTTATGAATTTAATCCAGACAATATAAAGGATGGCTATACAGTTATTATCGGCAATGCCTTTTTAGAAGATTTTGCAGAGGTAAAGGCAGCCAGAAACAATCCGAGCTGTACCTGTTACAGATATCATGAGTTTCTGGGAAAACTGATAGAAGACTATATATCGGTAGGGATATGCGGTTCCCATGGGAAGACCACAACTACTACCATGTGTGAAACGGTTTTCTCTAAATTCAAGAATACCGGCTATTTAATTGGCGATGGTGAGGGTTTCCTGGATAAGACAAGTGAATATATCTGTATTGAAGCCTGTGAATTCAGAAGGCATTTTCTGGCCTATAAGCTGGACTATGCCATTATTACCAATATTGAGATTGACCATGTAGATTATTTTAAAGATGAAGTTGATTATTTTAATGCCTACCAGGAACTTGTCAGACAGATAAAGAAGGCTGTTGTCTACAATGGTGATGATCTGTGGTGTCAGAAACTGGAGTTTGGAAATCTTGATCATTATTCATATGGTTTAAATCTCAATAATGATTTTTATCCGGTGAATATTGTATCTGATGAAAAACATACAGTTTTTGATCTGATGCACAAAAATGAAACAATTGGTACTTTTGATATACCATTTGTGGGCAATCATCTTCTGATGGATGCCTTAAGTGTAATTGTCATGAGTTATATTAATGGTTTTGATCTCAAGATCGTAAATGAAGCTTTTGGTGTATATCATGGTCCCAAGAGAAGATATGTAGTAGAAGAATACAGGGATTCTGTCTTTATTGATGATTATGCTCATCATCCAACGGAAGTAAAAGTTACTCTGGAAGCTACCAGAAAAAGATATCCTGACAGAAATATTGTGGCCATATTTAAGCCACACAGGGCTTCAAGAGTCAAATATTTTGCTGAACAGTTCAAAGAAGCTCTTGAGCTGGCAGATAATATCTATCTGCTGGAATTTACTTCAATCGATGATAAACAGGATGGCACTGATGTCAATATTGACTATCTGGCTAGGATGATTGATGGATCTGTCGTATTGCCGGAAAATGAAGAAGGTGCCAGAATTCTGGCCAGACATCATGGTTCAGTTTATGTCTTTATGTCCAGCAAGGATATATACAATATAGCCGATCTGGTAAAAAGTTTTCTGAACTGAAAATATTTTCATTTTCTGATTTAGGTGTTATTATATTATCAGAGGGTTAAAAATGGAAAATATTATTATTATATGCAGCCAGTTATTGCCAGTACTGGGCGTAGTGGTACTGATACTGTTAATGGTATTGCTGTATGAAGTTATTAAAATTGTTAAAAGAGTTAATACTACCCTGGATAAGGCTCATCTGACCATTGATCTGGTTGATGACTCTTTAACCAAGGTACAGAGTCCTTTAGATACAGCTGTAAAAATTTCCGGTACAGTCGACAAAGCTCATGATGCAACTGTCAAAGCGGCTAAAGATGCAAAGGAATTTGTTGTAAAGAATGCCGAAGTCTTAAAAGGCAAGGTAAATGAAGCGATGTCAAAGAAAGAAAAGGAAGAGGAAGTCAAAGAACCTGGTCCTGAGGACATAATAGGAGGAGAATAAAATGACAGACTTAAATGAAGAAGTAAAAAAAGAAGTTAATGAAACTGTAGAAGAAATGAAATCCAAGATTGATGAAATCTCTAAGGAAGCTGATAAGGTTACTGGCGATTCAGCTGAAAAAGCCCAGGAACTTAAGGAAAAAGCTGTAGATATTCTTAACAAGGCTACCGCAAAGCTCGAGGAGATCTTAAATACTATCAAGGATCCAGAAGAAATCAAGAAGGCTACTGATTTTGTCAAGGAAAAATCTAAGCAGGTATATGATTTCACAATCAAGAAGATTGATGAACTCAAGGCTAACGAGGAAGTTCAGAAGGGCATAAATGATGCCACTGAATTTGTAAAAGATGTCGCCAAGAAGACTGGTGAAAAGGCTAAGGAAGTCTATGACAAGGCAATGGAAAACGAGGATGTCAAGAAGTTTGCCGATAAGACTAACGAAGTAATTTCTGATGCTAAGAAGGGCGTTGAAGACTTCATGAACAAGCCAGAAACCAGGGAGGCTATTGATAAGGCCAAGGATACAACTATTGATCTGGCAGAAAAAGCTGTACAGGCTTTAAAAGACTGGTTAAAACCAGAAAATAAATAAAGATAAATAAATTAAGGAAAGTAGCTAACTATGAAAAAAATTACCGTTTATGATGTTGCCAAGGAAGCTAATGTTTCACTTGCGACTGTATCAAGGGTAATGAATGGCTCAAGTGTTGTTAAAGAGGCAACTAGAGTAAAAGTTGAAGAAGCTATCGCCCGTCTGGGTTACAGACCTAACGCTCTGGCCCAGGGGCTGGCACTGCAGAGAACTACAACAATTGGTCTTATATTCCCTGAAGCAATTAATTTAACCGGCCAGTTATTAAATGGTCTATGTGATGTTGCGAAAATTTATAACTACAACATCTCACTGCATACCGTTTCTGAAGGTATCACCAATATTCAGGAAGTAATTGATGGCGTCATCAAGTCTAGAGTTGATGGGGTCATAATCTATTCGAACAAAAATCTGGATGATTCGACAGAGCTTTTGTCTGACTACAATATTCCGCTTGTCGTAATCGGCAATCGTTTTTCTACCAATCAGCTGTGTACTGCCTATATTGACTATGCTTCAGCTGTTGAAGAAAAAGTCTCTGAGTATCTGGATAAGGGAATAAAAGACATAATTGTTTTAGAGGACAGACGTAACCGCAATATTACCAACGATATGATTATTGGCGGTCAGCATGCTTTCCTTAAACACGGACTGGAATTTGATAACTATCTGGAATATTCCAACGATGAAAGATCTACCTATAAGTATCTTAGAAGCTATTTCAAGATTCACCGTGACTGCAAACTGATGATAGTATCCCGTGATTCACAGGCTCTGGCTGTTTTAAATGCTGCCAGAGAAAACAACATCTCCATACCTGATGATATGGAACTGATCTGTTTAAACGATACTAAGTACTGTTCAATGGTCAGACCAAAGATTTCGGGTTTTGTAGTACCTACCTATGATCTGGGAGCGGTTGCCATGCGTGTTATGACCAAGATGCTTAAAGATGAAGTAGTAGAAGAAAAACAGAAGGTTTTAGGCTATCTGTTCAGAGAAAGGGAATCTACAAAGAAATAGGGAGAATAAATGGGAATTTATGAAGAATTAGAGTGGAGAGGATTAATCAAGGATGTATCCTCTCCTGATTTAAAAGAAAAACTAAATAACGGAGGTATGACCTTCTATATCGGAACAGATCCAACAGGTGACTCATTACATATAGGTCACTTTTCTTCGTTTCTGATTTCGACAAGACTTAAAAGAGCCGGTCACCATCCAATCCTGCTGGTAGGTGGCGGAACAGGTTTAATCGGCGATCCAAAACCAGATGCTGAAAGGCCAATGATAACTAAAGAAGAAGTTGATCATAACTTCAGCTGCCTGAAGAAGCAGGCTGAAGATATTTTTGGTTTTGAAGTGGTAAACAATTACGACTGGCTTAATAACTTCACCATTATTGACTGGCTTAGAGATGTCGGCAAGTATTTCAATATCGGCTATATGCTTAATAAAGATATTGTCAGAAGAAGACTTGAGGAGGGCATCACCTATACTGAATTTTCTTATATGACTATGCAGGCCTATGATTTTCTGCATCTACATAATGAAAAGGGTGTTGATCTGCAGGTAGCCGGTCAGGATCAGTGGGGAAATATCACTGCCGGTATTGAACTGATCAGAAAGAAGCAGAATGAAGAGGTTTATGGGTTTACTATGCCTCTGTTAACTAAATCTGATGGCCAGAAGTTTGGCAAGACTAATGGCAAGGCTATCTGGCTTGACGGCAGAAAGACATCGCCATATGAGATGTATCAGTTCTTTGTAAACTCGGAAGATGACAAGGTTATTGACTATCTTAAGTTCTTAACCTTCCTTTCAAAAGAGGAAATTGAAGAACTGGAAAAATCAAATAAAGAGGAACCACATTTAAGAAAAGCTCATAAGGCCCTGGCTCATGAAGTAATCAGTTTCATCCATGGTGAGGAAGCCTATAATTCAGCTGTCAAGATTGCGGAAACCTTCTTTAAAGGCGATATCCGTGATTTAAGCTATGAAGAGCTTAAGGCTGGTACTGCCGACCTGGAAAAACATGTCATCGATGATGGAACAGCATTAATCAATGCTCTGGTAACAGTTGGTGCCTGCAAGTCCAACCGTGAAGCCAGAGACCTTATAAAAGGTAATTCAATCATGATTAATGGTGAAAAAGTTAATGATATGAATTTCATCTTAAATAAAAATGCTGCCTTCAATAATGAACTGACAATTATTAAAAAAGGCAAGAAATTCTATTACGCTGTAAAATTTAACTGAAAATGAAAAAAATATTTTTATCTCTTGTTCTGATAATTGGTCTTTTTGGCTGCAGTGACAGTAATTCAGCAGCCCAGACCAAATATTATGACATGCTTAAACTGATTTCGGAAAGAGAAGAATTTTTATCTTCAAGCGAAAATTTCACAGTTTCAGCCGAAATATCCAATATTTCCCAAGGCCGTTATCGCTATTTTGTGACTGTCGATAATCCCAGAATTGCGATGTATGAAGTAGAAATACTGGCAATAGAGGAAGGAAAGGAATATATTAATGAAGTAGCTGCCAACGCCGGTGTGCTGCTTGATGAGGTATATAACATGATTCCCAATCAGTCTGATGTTTCAAGAGGCTATATATCCGGTATAAATATTTCGGGTGAAACAAGCAACGAGCATCCAGTACTCTATGTACTGGTGCAATGGCACAACAAAGAACTGACAATTGTGTCACGAGAATATTTTAGAATTGAATTATGACCAAAATACAAAAGGCAAATCCTAAACAATCGCTCTTGATCGGAGCTCTGGCTTCGTCTTTTGGTGTCTTCATTTCAAAAATGCTGGGCCTGTTGTACTATTCGCCTCTGTCATCTCTGGCAGGCGAGGGCAACATGGCCTTTTATTCTATTACCTATACTTACTATGATCTTTTATTAAAGATATCTCAGGCCGGTATTCCTTTTGCGATAGCCGCAATTGTAGCTAAATACGCTGCCCATGATGACTACAAGACGGCAATGCTGGTGAGGAAACTGGGCACATCGCTGGTAATGGCTATTTCGGTATTTTCGGCCTTTATCTTTATTTTCTGTTCTGGACCAATAGCCAGACAGTCGCTGGGAGCTCTTGCGAGCGATGCCGATATTGCCAATCTGAAAAATCTTTTCATGATACTGATACTGGCGGTAATACTGGTGCCATATCTGAGCGTTATCCGTTCTTATTATCAGGGACTTAAAAGGCTTGATCTCTATGCATCCAGTCAGGTTCTGGAACAGTTTGTCAGAGTATTCTTTATTCTGCTGGCGGGTTTTGTCGTAGTTAAAGTATTAAAATTTGATTCAATCTATGCCATCTATACAGCCATACTGGCTGCTGGTATTGCGGCATTAGTGGCCATTATTTTCTTTAAAAAAAGCACCAGAGAAGATGACAGAACAATTGAAGAACTGGTTAAGCGGCAGGAAGGCGATGCCGTCAAGGCCAAATATATTTTTAAGGAAATCATTGATCTTGGTGTACCATATCTGCTGATTTCTTTCCTGGGTTCTTCAGGGCCGCTGGTCAATACAAGTTTCTTCCTTTCCCATGTAACTACAGCTGGAGGCATGCCACAGGAAGAGGCGGTATTATCACTTGGCATTCTGCAGGCCAACTGTTCAAAACTTAACGCCATCCCACAGGTACTTACTTCAGGTTTCTGTGCCGGGCTGGTACCGTATCTTACGGAGTCACTGGTTAAGCAGGACTATAAGAAAATGGATAAGCAGATTATGCAGATACTAAATACCGTATTATATATACTTATTCCGGTATTATTTATCTTTAATTTCTTTGCCCGGGATGTTTACTATATTATGTATGGTAACTCTAATCTCGATTTAGGCACTTCACTGTTCAGGGCCTCCAATTATTATGCCTTTACAGAAACAGTACTTCCGATTCTATCGAGCATCATGATTACTTTAAGACTGAAAAAGGAAGCCATTTTAACTCTTTTAATGTGCTTTATTCTTAAACTGGTCTCATTTTTTCCGATGGTTAAATATTTCTGGGCCTATGGCATGGTTACATCAACCTGTTTTGCGTCTGTTATCTCGATCACAGTATACTTAATACTTCTGAACAGAAGATTTGGTATTAAGTTTAAACAGACCTTTAAGGTAGCACTGTTAGTAATAATCTGTTCATTCATTATGGTGGTTCCGGGAATACTGATTCATAATCTCTTTGGCTTTGGCTATGATTCCAGAGTCATCGATATTCTGATTATGATTTTATGTGGCATAGTCATGGTAACAGTTTATCTTGTCTGTTCCTATTTCTGTTACTTGCCACAGGCACTGTTTGGCTTTAAAAAATCAGACATTAAGCGTCTGATTCATAAATTTTTTAAATAATCTATTATTTCATTGATAAGTTCAGGAGGTGTCGAGGCACCAGCTGTTATATGAACACAGCTATGGCCATCTACATCTTCTTTTTTTATGTCCCTGACATCATTTATCATATAGACAGCCGGTATACCTTTATTTCTGGCTATTTCATAAAGACGGGTGGTATTGTTGGATTTTACATCACCCACAACATAAAGAACCTGACAGTTTTCCAGTTCCAGTATAGCTTTCTGGCGCATTGAAGTAGCCTGACAGATTTCTTTAATAACTTCGGCATAAGGATATTTCCTCTTAATCAGTTCAATCATTTTCTCCAGTTCCAGAAAAGACATGGTTGTCTGATTGGTAATAATGATTTTCTGACTGTTTATATCCAGAAGCTTAATATCGTTTTCATCTGAAACCAGATGGATTTTTTTGCTTATTGAGATAATGGCGTTAGCTTCGGGATGATTCTTTTTGCCAAAATAGATTACATCATAGCCGGATTTAAGGTATTCAATAATAATATCCCTGGTCTTGAGTACATCTTTACAGGTGCCATCAACTACGGTAAGACCTTTTTCTAAGGCTTTTTCTTTAACGTTATCAGCTGTTCCATGGGCTGTCAGAATAACGATTCCTGAATCAATCTGATCTAAAAGGTCAAATCTTGAACATTTTGAATCATCAAGGGTGATAATACCCATTTTAGTAAGTTCATCTGTTACATAGCTGTTATGGACAATGTTTCCCAGAATATAGATTGGGGTATCAGGATTATCATTTCTTGTCTTCTTTGCAAGGTTCACCGCATTTATTACACCTTTACAAAATCCTGATGGTACGACTCTTTTTACATTCATATGAGTATTATAACCCATTTAGACAAGAAAACCCATTGCTTAATACGTATGATTATAGCCCGAATATCGTATAAATAAATGATATAATCTATATATGAACAAAGGTGTCAAGTTTAGAATATATCCAAATAAGTTACAGCAGTCTCTGATTAATCAGACACTTG
>JBJFHC010000071.1:0-4490 GCA_051893275.1 Erysipelotrichaceae bacterium
CAGATAGGTTTAGAATAAAAAACGTAGATAGAATGTTACTCTTCGAGGCATGACTACTCAAATATTTGTTTGTATTTTGTAGTTTTTGTTCGAAGTTTTTTTAATCTAATAAGGAGATATATGAAGGCAATAAAGCGCATCAACAATAATGTCGCTTTATGTGAAGCTAAAGATGGCAGGGAATTTATCGCCAGAGGAAAGGGCATAGGTTTCCATGAATTTCCATATGAGCTAAGCATAAAGGATGTTGAAAAGACTTATTATGATGTTGATCCGGTATATGTGACGATGATTGATTCAATACCGGAGGATATCTTTGATTTGTGTTCTGATGTGATTGATTTTTCTTCAATAATTCTGGATAATCCATTGTCTGCCAATGTGGTATTCACATTAGCTGATCATATCAACTTTGCGATTGAAAGAAATAAAAAGAACATGAATATTAAGCTTCCAATCATTCATGATGTTGAGCATCTGTTTCCAAAGGAATATAAGATCGGCAAAGAAAGTCTGAAACTGATTAAGAAAAGACTGGGTGTATGGCTGCCAAATGATGAAGCTGCCTATATAGCGCTGCATATCATTAACGCTGAGGAACAGGCCAGGAACATTGAGAATATCGATAACCGTATGGTTGAGGATATTGTGAAGATTGTGGAGAATGAGTATGAAATATCGATAAATGTTGAGTCAGTCAATTATTCCAGATTTGTATCACATCTGCACTATCTGCTTAAAAGAGGCCGGGATAAGGAACTGATTAAAAGTGAAAACATTTCCCTGTTTAAGACAACAAAGGAAGCCTATCCCAAAGTTTATGAATGTGCTGTTAAGATCAGCGAGTATTTAAAGAAGGAGCTTAAATTTGAGCTCTCAGATGAAGAAGTTTTATACCTGATGCTGCATATAAATCGTCTGTGCAGCAGAGAGGAATGTTACCATTAGGGCATGACCTCATGTATAAGAAGTAAATGATTACTTTTTGTGCATGAGGTTTTATTTTGGCTGATACAATGGCTATGATGGCCACATAGTTGTTGTTCGCATAAATTATTTATAAGGAGAAAAACATGGCAAAGAAAAATTATGAGGAATTATCTGCAAAGATAATTGAGAATGTTGGTTCTAAAGACAATGTTTCCAGAGCCTATCACTGTATTACACGTTTAAGATTCAATGTTAAGGATAAGGATCTGGTAAATATTGATGAATTAAAGAAGCTTGATGGAGTAATCAATGCACAATGGTCTGGAGATCAGCTGCAGGTTATCATCGGTCAGGAAGTAAATGATCTTTATAAGGTTTTATGCAAGGTTGGCGGTTTCCAGGAGGAAAAGGCCATCGATGAGAATTTAGATGCTGAGGAAAAGGGCAAGTTCTCGATTGGCAAGGTATTTGAAGCTATGGGTGCCATCATGATGACTGTTGTACCTGTTCTGGCAGGTGCTGGTATCATCAAGGGCTTAATCACTATCATGACTTCTTATCTTGGTTTTGATTCAGCTTCTACTTTAATTAAGGTTATGACAATGGCTGGAGATTCAGCTTTCTACTTCCTGCCATTCTTATGTGCCTATGCTTCGGCAAAGCGTTTCAAGACAAATATTCCAATGGCAATCGCTCTGGCTGGTGTTCTGTTATATCCTACAATGACAGCAGGAAATACAGCCGGTGCTGAGGCTATGAGTCTGTTTGGATTACCAATTCCATTCCCTAGATATTATGGTTCTACAATTCCTATTATCCTGACTGTTCTGGTTATGTCATATGTCTATAAGGGTGTTGATAAGATTATTCCTAAGTCATTAAGACTGGTATTTACTCCTATGGTTGTATTGCTGATAATGACTCCGCTTACTTTAATTGTAATTGGCCCTTTAGCTAACTATATTTCTAAGATCCTGGTAGTAGTTGTTAAGTTCCTGTATGATTTATCACCACTGGTAGCTGGCGCAATTGTTGGTGCAACAAGACTGTTTGTGGTAATGACTGGTATGCATCTTTCTCTTGGTGTTATCTGTCTTGGCAATCTGGCTGAATTTGGCTATGACTATCTGTTACCAATGAACACAATGGGAACTATGGCTTTATTTGGTGCCTGTCTGGCTGTGTTTATCCGTGCCAAGAATTCAGATACTAAGCAGATCGGTTTATCTACAACTATTTCATCTTTCATCGGTATTACTGAACCTGGCATCTATGGTGTATTCCTGAAAATCAGAAATGCCATGATCGCGACTATCGTTGGTGGTGGTCTTGGTGGTGCCATTGTCGGTGCATTCGGTGGTAGAGCTACTGCCTATGTTAATTCCTGTATCCTTTCATTACCTGTATTCATGGGTGAAAACTTCTGGTGTGTACTGTTAGGTATGGCTGTAAGCACAATCGCTTCATTTGCAGTTGTGATGGTACTTGGCGTAAACGAAGATAAGAAATAAGGAGGTCTCTATGTATAAAAATACTTCTCCGCTTAAATTCCCTGAAGGATTTTTATGGGGTGGCGCAACAGCTGCCAACCAGATAGAAGGTGCCTATAACATTGACGGCAAGGGTCTGACTATTGAGGACTGTCTGCCTTTCAGAAATACCGGCTATAAGGATTTTACGAAGCAGTTTGCCTTTTCAAGTAAAGATCTTGAAGAAGCATTGAACGCTCCTGAGACTGCCAACTATCCAAAAAGAAGAGGTATCGATTTCTATCATCACTACAAAGAGGATATTAAGCTTTTTGGGGAGATGGGTTTAAAGTGCTACAGGATGTCTATTTCCTGGGCCAGAATCTATACTCATCCCTGGGATGAAAAGCCTAATGAAAAGGGACTGGAGTTCTATCATAATGTCTTTAGAGAATGTCATAAATATGGTATTGAACCAGTTGTAACATTATCACACTATGATCCACCTCTGGATATTGTGAACAAGTACCGTGGCTGGTATTCAAGAGAAGTGGTTGAGCTGTTTGTAAAGTATGCCAGAACCTGTTTCGAAGAATTTAAGGATGAGGTTAAGTACTGGCTGACCTTCAATGAAGTTGATGCGATGTTAAGACATCCGGTTACAAGCGGTGGACTTATTGAGGATCAGTTTGACGATGTTGATTTTGAAACAGCTGTTTATCAGGCAATGCATCATCAGATGGTAGCTTCAGCCTTAACTGTAAAAGCGGGTCACGAAGTAAATCCGGATAACTTTATCGGCTGTATGCTTACAAAGCTGGAGTTCTATCCATTTACCTGCAAGCCAGAGGATTTCCTGGCAGCCCAGAGAAGAACCCGTTCAATCTACAGATATTCTGATATTCAGGTATTTGGTGAATATCCATTGTTCCTGAAGAAGGAAATGGAGAGAAAGAACATCGTTATTAAGACCGAAAAAGAAGATGAAAAGATACTGAAGGAAGGCTGCGTTGACTTTGTATCATTCTCTTACTATATGACAAGCTGCATGGCAGCCGATACTACCGGTCTTGATATGGCACCAGGCAATACGGTAAATGGTGTAAAGAATCCATATCTTCCTTCCAGTGAATGGGGCTGGCAGACAGATGCTTCAGGCTTAAGAGCTTCACTGGTTGAGCTCTATGATCGTTACAGAAAGCCTTTATTTGTAGCGGAAAATGGCTTAGGCGCAAGAGACAAGGTGGCTGAGGATGGCAGAATCCATGATGACTACCGTATGGCTTATCTTGATGAACATGTAAGAGCCATGTCCGATGCCATTAATGAGGATGGTGTTGATCTGTTTGGCTATACCTGGTGGGGTCATATTGATCTGATTTCTGAGTCTACCAGAGAGATTTCTAAGCGTTATGGTTTCATCTATGTTGATGCCGATGATGAAGGAAATGGTACATATAATCGTTTAAAGAAAGACAGTTTCAATTACTATAAACAGGTAATTGCGTCTAATGGAACAGATCTGGATTATGAGTCTTTTAAATAAACTATTCAACAGAAAAGAATACAGTGACAGTGATATTGTTGCCTTATGCGCTGGTGAACTGATCAAAACCGAAGACATACCTGACGAAGTCTTCGCTTCTGAGCAGCTTGGCAAAACCCTGGGCTTTGAACCGCAAAGTGGAAAGATTGCCTCACCAGTAAACGGCACCATCGCCTTTATCTATCCAACTGGTCATGCCTTCGGAGTAACAGCCAATGACGGAACTGGCTATCTCATCCACATCGGTATCGATACAGTTGAGATGAAGGGCAAAGGCTTCAAGATTCATCATAAACAGGGTGACAGCGTCAAAGCTGGTGAAACAGTGGTAACAGCCGACCTTGATGAAATAGCCGATCATAACTATAAGGCCACAACCATGATGATTATCACTGAACCGGTAAGGGATTATTCTTTCATCGACAGAGGTCCGGTAACAAGCGGACAGATTATTTCTAAATAAGTATTATTTGAGCCTGCAGAAATGCAGGCTTTGTAATTTCTATTACATATGATTTAACATGCTGATAAGTTCAACTCTGTTG
>JBJFHC010000072.1:0-4485 GCA_051893275.1 Erysipelotrichaceae bacterium
GGTTAAGAACTGTGTACTGTCTTTTGACAGCTAGATTATCTTATCCTAAATAGAGGTAGGAAATCAAGTACTTTTTATAATATTTTTAATGTAACCGGTTACAGATTATCAATATAATCAAAAACCTTCTTTATAGTCTTATTTTCTTCTGACTTAAGCATAAAACAGCCGGCTGTATAGAAACTGTGTGTATTATATTTATCCTCAACTTCATATAACTCACATTCATTTCCTGCATTCAATAATGCATCTCTCATTTTTAATGCACAGTCAAAATTAATAACTCCATCATGTCTGCTTTGAATAAGCAGGCCCTTAATATCATTTCTCTTAATGCAGTTAACAGCTTCCGCTTCCCTTCTGTCATAGCCCTTCTCAAACAGCATATCTAAAAGAAGCTTCACACTTATTCCACCCTTATCAAAACAATAAGGTCCTCCCAGCCCAATAAAAGCCTTTATCTGCTTATAATCATAGTTATAGCTTAATATAGAGCCAAGCTGGGCTCCAGCTGAGGGACCAATTACTATTACATTAGAGTTATCTATATCCTTTCCTTCAAGATAAAGCATTGCTTCCTCAAAACACTTTACACAATCCTCTGTCTGACCTGGATACTTAGTCTTGGGCGATAAACGATAACCACAGGAAATAAAACGATATCCCTCTTTGGCACATCTCTGTCCTACAAAGTCAAAGAATTCTGGTGAACCTGCATTCCAGCCACCACCATGAATATAAAAAATTACCTTATTAGTCTTAACAATTTCCGGCTCATAATATAGAAAATACTGTTCCTTATATTCACCATATACAATTTTCAGCGGTTTTACTATTTTCTTTTGAAAAGCCATTCTTCCATAAAGCTCAAAATAGCTCAGATTCTCCCTTAGTGCATCTAACATCATTTACTCCAGTCATTTACTCCAGTATATTCATCAAGACATGTTCGCATATTATCTAATGGAAGATAGCCTGGAATATAGCCATAGAACATATCCTCATCATCAAACAGGAAAGTCATTGGAAAACCGCTAACTCCATATCTGTTTGCCAGGACCATACCATAATCATATAAAACTTCTATATCACAATTAAGTTCCTCAAGATAAGCCACAACACCATTTTCATCCTTTTCATTATCCTCATTTGGCGAAGTAATCAGAATAAAACGAATATTTGGATATTCATCCTTTAATAAACTTAAATCACTGATCTCCTGTTTACAGTAAGTACACCAGGTCCTGAAAAAAGTAATACAGACATTCTCACCCTTAAGCTCACTCAAAGTAACGGTTTCCCCATCCTTATTAAGTAAAGAAAAATCATACTTCTGCTTATCATTATCATATACTGTATAGCCAGCATCCTGATATTTCTTCAGCTCACGCTTATTAGACATAACTTCATTTGAACTTCTGATAAACATATAGCTGCCCATCAGACACAGAAGAATACCGCCTATTATATTCACATACTTAAGAATATTCCTTCGCCTATTAATAAAGTTAAGAAACTCCTCCACAAAAATACCCAGTAAAAGAAAAGGAATCACAAAACCCAGAATATAAATCAATATATAAACAACGCCATTAAATATTGAACCCTGGCTTGAAGCCATTATTACCGCGCTGGTCAGATAAGGGCCAACACAGGGAGTCCAGCTGAATGAAAAAAGAAAACCAAAAATCAGAGCCTGCAGATAACTCAAACGATTAAGACTGAAATTAACCCCTATTCTTCTTTCCCTGTCAAATAAAGGAATATTAATCACTCCAAGCGTATATAAACCAAAAACAATCAATAAAAAAGATCCGATAAAAGACAGAATAAGCGAATAATCAGCAAAAATATTATTAAAAACACTGACAGAAATGCCTAATAACAGTATCGCAAAAGAAATACCCAGCACAAAGAAACAGGTTGTAAGAAAAACCTTTATACGCTTATAAACCACATTCCCGTTTTCATCTATACTCTTGGCCCCTGATGCCATATAGCCAAGATATAAGGGAAGTACCGGAATTATACAGGGTGAAAAGAAAGACAGAAGCCCTTCCACAAACATACTTATTACTATTGAAATACTCATCTTTTACATTTTCTCCATCTTAATAATGATATCCTTGCCTGAAAAAGCCATTCCATAAAGAATAATATCCTTTACACCATTTTTCAGCATATCCGCAGCATACTTCTGATTTTTAATCTGTTCAATTGCTTCTTCAGCCAGTTTGTCCAGACTTTTATTATTCTTGCCACTCTTTAATTCTATAATTAAACCAGGATGTTTTTTATCTATCGGCATCAGCTGAATATCATAACGCCCATATCCTGATTCACGGTTGGATCTGACCAGATATATATTATCCAGTATTGCGCAAAGCCCAAGAACTATGCCGTGATAAAAAGACTCGTTAGCTGAATCCAGATAAGACACTGTATTTACAAAATAGCTCTCAACCGCTTTCTTTAATCTATTAATATCATTCAGATATATTGCCTCTCTGATTTCTATTGCCGTACTTTGACCTATCACATTCTCAAACCTTGACAATATCTCTTTCGCAAAAACACAGGAAATCTCTTTATTTGGCAAAGAAACTGTGCACATATAGTCACCAGTAAAATCAACATTGACCTTAACCGCCTTTAGATATCCGCTTACCAGAAGAAAACTATATATAGATGAAGGATTATCCTTAATCCTTGGATAAATAACACTGGTGTCAATATGTGTAACAATACTTTCACCCCTCATTAATCTTTCCAGATTTTCAGATACCGCATCGCTGCTTTCAGCTATAATCTCGCCAATAATATCATTACTGGCAGTTGACTGCCAGAAGGCCTGTGGAATACAGCCGTTATTAAAATAACTGACTACAGACCATGGATTAAATATATCCTTATCACCAAAACAATAGCCATCATACCAACTGCATATTTCCTCGTATTTATGAGGAACGTCATAATAATCAGCCATCCCTTTTACTTCCTGGGCGGTAAAGCCAAAATATTCACTGTATCTCTCATCCAGAATAGAGTTAACTTTAATGTTATTTAAACCGCTGAAAATACTCTCCTTAGCTACGCGCAGAATTCCGGTCATGAAACCGTATGAGAGATGCGGATTATCCTTTAAACCACCTGAAAAAAGAATTCTCATAAAATTTATAATTTCATCATAATAACCGCATACATAACCACGCTCAATAGGTATATCGTATTCATCAATTATAATTATTGGTGCAACTCCATAATGCATATGCAACATTCTTGAAAGGTTCATCAGCGACAATGCAGCATCATTTTCGTTGCCCTTGCCATTAAGCATAGTTAATAAATACTGTTTATCAAATTCCGAAAGACTGTCACTGTCTAAAAGTTCCTTATGCCTGTTAATCTCTGCACAGACCAGCTTATAAATCAGATCATAAGCTGCTTCCCAGCTGTCAGTTTTAACTTCCTTAAAAGAAATCAAAATCACTGGATATTTTCCCTGATGAGAAGTATACTCTTCCCCACACTCCCAGATTTTCTTATCCCTGAAATATACAGAATTATCTTCCGCTGAAAGCTCAAAAAACACCTTCAGCATATCCATATTCAGTGTTTTACCAAAACGTCTTGGTCTGGTAAAAAGTGAAACCATTGGACATTCATCCAGAAAATCCCTTATCAACAAAGTCTTATCGACATAATAATACTTAGTGCAGGCCTTCTTATAATCAGTAACTCCAATAGGCAAAGGGAGCTTTTTTGATATTTTCTTATCAGCGCTGTTATTTGTTTTCTTACTTTTTATTCGCTTATCAAAAGGCTTCTGAGCATCAGAAGGAATCAGCCAGGTACCTTCCTTCCTGGCATCACTGATTCTCCCGCTTTTACAAAGTTCTATAACTCTGCGCTCAGAAATATTCCATTTTCTGGCCATGTCTTTAACCGAAACATATTTCATCATAAAATCTCCGAAGTATATTAATTTACTATATTATACCTTTTATTCGGAACAATACCACCATTTATTCCAGCAAAACCAAGTTTTATTCCGAATAAAACAATACATTATTCCGAACAATACCAGAAACCATAAAAAAACTGACCTTTCAGTCAGGAATTTATCTATTGGAGCAGGTGATGGGAATCGAACCCACGTAGTCAGCTTGGAAGGCTGAAGTTCTACCATTGAACTACACCTGCAGCTTTATTTATATTTAAATGGTGATCTGGGCGGGAATCGAACCCGCGACCCTTTGATTAAAAGTCAAATGCTCTACCACCTGAGCTACCAGATCATTTGGCTGGGATGGCTGGGATCGAACCAGCGAAATGACAGAGTCAAAGTCTGTTGCCTTACCACTTGGCTACATCCCAAAAGAACCTATTGAAACCTTAATGGTGGAGGGGGACAGATTCGAACTGCCGAACTCGTAGAGAGCTGATTTACAGTCAGCCGCGTTTAGCCACTTCGCTACCCCTCCA
>JBJFHC010000073.1:0-4439 GCA_051893275.1 Erysipelotrichaceae bacterium
ACTTTAAGGCAGTTCTCACTGTATCGACAGTTCCATTAATATTCGCAACATTCTGTGGTGACTTCTTTTCAACTCTGGGTACGGTGCTTGGTGTTGGCGCCAAGGCTGGTATGCTTGATGAAAACGGAAACTTCCCGGATATTCAGAAGCCCTTCCTGGTAGATGCGATTGGTACCTGTGTTGGTGCCTGCACCGGTAATACTACTATTACAACCTATGTTGAATCTTCAGCTGGTGTTGAGGCAGGCGGCAGAACTGGTTTTGCCTCAGTTGTAACTTCAATCATTTTCTTGATCATGGTCTTCTTGTCACCATGTGTACTGATGATTCCAAATGCCGCAACCGGTCCAGCTTTGATCTTTGTCGGTGTAATGATGATGACTGGTATTTCCAATATTGATTTCTCTGATTTTACTGAGACATTTGGTCCGATTATGATGATTATGTTTACCATCTTTACTGGTTCAATTGCCGGTGGTATATCAGCTGGTATCTTAGCTGATACATTAATCAAGGTATTAAGTGGCAAGGGGAAGCAGGTTCATATATTTATGTATGTGCTCTGCATCTTCCTGGTACTTTACTTTATAGCGTAAAGAGTAAGCGGACAGACGTCCGCTTATTATTTTGATAGAATATAGGAAAGAAAAGGAGTACAGTATTATGAAATATCAGCCTAAAGATAAGAAATTATTATTAAAAGCTGCACTTGGACTTGTTCAAAGTGATATGGTTATTACTAATGTAAAGCTGGTAAATGTTATTACGGGAGAAATTTATCCAGCTGATGTTTATATTTATGATGGTTTTATCAGTCATGTTGAATATAAGGAATGTGGAAAGGGGCTGGATAAGGCCAACAAAATAATTGATGGCGAAGGCAAATACCTGATACCTGGTCTTATTGATGCCCATATGCATATTGAAAGTTCAATGATGACACCACGCAATTTTGCCAGAGCAGTTATACCACATGGCACAACTACGGTAGTTATTGATCCCCATGAGCTGGCCAATGTCAAGGGTGTTGAGGGTGTTAAATATATGCATGATGCCGGTGAAGGATTACCTATGCGTCAGCTTGTAGATATTCCATCATGTGTACCTTCGGTGCCAGGACTGGAGAATGCGGGCGCTGATTTCTTTGCGGAAGAGATTGAAGAACTTGCAGGTCTGGAAAGAGTTGTGGGTCTTGGCGAAGTTATGGACTATATCGGTGTCGTTAATGGTGAAGACAGAATGCTGGATATCATTAAAGCGGCTGAGGATAATGGTTTATATATTCAGGGCCATGCACCATATCTATCAGGCAGAGACTTATCGGCTTATTTTATCGGTGGCCCTAAGACTTGTCATGAGACAAGGCTTGGAGAAGAAGCTCTGGATAAGATGCGTACAGGCATGTATGTGGATGCCAGGGATTCATCTATTACCAAGAATGTTAAGGAAATAGTTGAATATATTAAGGATAAGGTAAGTTTATATGATCATCTGTGTCTATGTACTGATGATGAGGAAGCTGATGACATCCTGAAACACGGTCAGATGAGCCGAGTGGTCAACAAGGCAATTGCGTGTGGTTTAGATCCGATTATTGCGATTAAGTCAGCTTCATATAATATTGCCAGAGAAATAGATATTGATAATATCGGTGCCATCTGTCCTGGTTTTGTGGCTGATATGCTGATAGTTGATGATATTAGAAATATTAAGCCATCAACAGTAATCTATGGTGGAAAGGTTGTAGCTGAAAATGGAAAGCTTTTAGCCGAGATTGAAGATAAAGAATTTGCACTGGAAAAAGAAAATACTGTTCATGTTAAGTCTTTAACTAAGGATGATCTGCTGATTAAGGCAAATGTAGAAAATGGAACTGTTAAGGTTAATGTCATGGTATATCCTGATCTTTTATTATCAAGTACCTATGTAGAAACTATGGAACTTAAGGTTGAAAATGGTGTGGTTGTGCTTGATGATGAAGATATGAAGTATGTTGCGGTAATCAACCGTCATGGCAAGAAGGATACTATCGGTTTAGGTATTGTAAAGGGCTTTGGCACAAAGTGTGGTGCTCTGGCTTCTACTGTATCGCATGACTGCCATAATTTGACAGTTGTCTATGATAACGTGGATAATGCGCTAATGGCCTGTGAGGAGTTAATTAAGTGTGGTGGTGGCATGTCAGCAGTCAAGGATGGAGAGCTTATTTATACCTTGGAACTTCCACTGGGTGGCTTAATGTCACTTAAACCGGCTGAGGAGCTTTCTAAGGAATCTGAGAAGATGAAGGAAGCTGACCGTATTCTTGGTTTAACGGATATGGATAATCCATTGCTTAGAATTGTGACTCTGGCTTTGCCGGTTATTCCGGATGTTAAGATGTCTGATCTTGGTTTGGTTGATGTAGTTAAGAAGGAACTGATTCCTTTGTTTGCGGAATAAAAAATTGTCGCCAGGCAACTGGCGACTTTTATTAGAAATAGATTGAATGATTAGTTGCCCGTTGACAGAGCAATTATCGTACGCTGGTATTTGGTACTGGTTTGCGAGCAGAAACACTTGAACTGTTTGAAGTATTCTTTTGAATCTCAAAGTTTGCAGAACATTCTCCATCATTGAAAACGATAGTTATGGTATGAGTTCCGACACTTAGAGTGTTTAAATATTCCTTCTTCAAACTTACTATTGTTGAGCCAGATTCAACATCATAATTAGCACTTTCTACAACTTTTCCGTCTATTTTTACACTTTCAAAGCTATTAAAGTCTCCATCAGCTCTGAAAGACAGCGCTTTATCGCTGTTGATGGTCCATGAGCTATTTTCACCCTCAAGGAACTTGTATTTTTCTATTGTATAGACTGCAAAAGTCGAATACTTATCGGATGTGATTTTAAGCTGTTTTAAAGATGGAATGAGAGTGGCATCAACTTTATCGTAAGATATTTTGCCATCTTTATCGGTGTGCATTCTTACAACCACAAATTCATTTTTAGCCAGTTTATCATATTCTTCATCGCTGAGATCCAGATAGATATTAAAGTCCTTCTTTAAATCATCACTGTAATACTTATTACCAGAATCCTCCATTAAATAGAAATCTATATCAAAATATAAAGGTGAAGAATCAATTATTTTATTGGATATAAGTTCTTTCATGTCGGCATCGATATCGGCATCTACACTATCAATCTTGTCTTTATCTATATGGACTTTGGTTATTTTGGTGTTATTGTCTAGTACGTTTCCGTTTTCGTCATATAGGATTATTTGCTTTCCCGTATCATTCAGTTCTATTAATAATTCTTCTTTACTCATTTCCTCTTTATATGCCGAAGAGGAATAGAATGTCTTGAAACTTATGTTATATTCTGGGATATAGAATTGATATATGTAACCTTCATCGTTTTCTATCACCCTGAATAGGTTATCCTCTAAGTTGTGTACTATTCTCTCAAGTAGATACCCTCCTTCTAGTTGTTTAGGCACAAATATAGTGTAGGGGAATCCTGCTTCAAGTTTTATTATTTCTTCTTCGTATAGTTTATTATCAGCATATGTTTGAAATGTGTGCAAAAATGGATAATTGATAGTAGAACTGTAGATTGTTTTTCCATCTAGAATATATTCTACAGGATTTTTCCCGGCTTCGACTTCCAGGTCACTGATATCAATATACAGAAAAGCATACTTAGAATCATCATAATAATCATATATTGGTCTTAACGAAGATATTTTATAGCTTTTATCTTTTATTTTTAATTCACCATCAGCCACAAGTTTATCTGCGGTTTGTATATTAGCTGTCCGTAAGGTAATGCTGCTGTTGTGTGATTCATATTTGATATTATAGTTATCCATGCCTACAATAAACAAATCGCCGAAATTGTCTGAAGACAGGTGAATGCTGCGCTTGTCATCACTTATTTCATAATCATTTTTACTAAGGAAATTGATCTCATCATCAACATATTCTATCAGCATGATGTCATCGCTGTTATTAATGAGTTCAACGGTTCTATCGTCTAATCTTAAATAATAATCGATTTTCTCTGAAAATTTGCCAAAATTTACTTTTTGTCCATCACATACTGCAGTAGGTTTTAGACTATATCCAACAATATCTTTTACTGTCTGATGCAGTTTTTTCTTATATTCTGCTATCTCCCCTATGAACTCTAGTGCCTCATCATCCTCGACATCTTCGACGAAAATAAATAAGTCATTAAGATTGGATCTATCAATGCTGATGACTTGGTCGTCACTATTCTTTATAACAGTGCCCTCGTTCTTGGCAACGCTTATTGCTTCATCCATATTAGCTGTTTCAGTTTCAGTTTTCTTTTTGGTCTGAGTTTTGTAATATACAACGATATTTAAATCTCCGGCAGGCATTTGTGTTAAATAGATATTATCTTCTTTTCTGATATTGTTGGAGCTT
>JBJFHC010000074.1:0-4424 GCA_051893275.1 Erysipelotrichaceae bacterium
CAGTTTAATCGGGGAATGGCTGGAAAAGTTTTTGGCGAGGTAAAAAAGAGCGGCCCAAAAGTAGTAATAAAAAATAACGAACCTATATGTGTTATCATATCGCCAGAAGAATATGTAAAATTTATGGAAGAGCTTGAGGATGCTTATATGTATATGACTTCTCAAGATAGATTAAGCCATTTTAAGCCCGATGAACTGGTAAGTGAAGAAGATGTATTTAAAGAATTTGGAATTAAGGAAGAAGACCTCGCGGGATATGATGAGGTGGAATTTGAATGAACTGGTCTGTAGCCTATCTGCCAGAAGCTAAAAAGGATTTAGAAAAACTCGATAATTCAAAACGTATTACCGTTCTAAAGGCAATTAAAAAGGTTTCTCAGAACCCTTTGCCAATGAACTTGCAAGGATATGGAAAACCACTTGGAAATCAAAACAGAAGCTCACTTTCAGGGTTGCTTAAAATCAAACTTAAAAAAGATGGTTTAAGAATAGTATATAAACTGGTTAAGGAAAATGAACAGATGCTTATTGTTGTGATTGGCGTAAGAGAAGACTCAATTGTTTATAATACGGCTGATGCCAGAATTAAAAAATATAATTTATAGTAAATAAGGCTGGCCTTTAAAAAGGCAGCCTTATTTCAACTATGTTCTTAAAATCAATCTTTGTCTTCACTATCTGAATAATCCGGGTATCAAGATTAATCTTAGAAACTATTCCTTCCTTATAAATATATTCTCTATTGTCTTTATAGACTATGCCAACTACCATGCCTGTTTCTATCTGATAAATCTGTCTGTTCAGAAGTTCCAGATCATCTTCTGATAAATGTCTTTCCGGAACTACTATTTTTTCTTTATCCCTTAAAAGTTCCTTAAAACCCTTCAGGGCATCAAAGGAATTAAATATCTGGGCTCTTTGTACATTGGTACGCTTTACTCTAGGCGGCATTGTGACCTCCAATTAAGCCATTACGCTTACGCATGGTTGCCTTATCGTAATAGTTCATGCCCTTAAGTACGGCATTCTTGCCATATTTTTCTCTTATTCTGACTAAAGATTCCTGAATCTTCTTTTCCTTCTCAATATCATCTATATCCGCAAAAATATCAAATTCCTCATATATTTCATCTCTTACATTGCCAAAGGCAATACCTATCTGTCTTATTGGATATCCTCTGATCACTATTCTTTTATACAGCTTCTTAAACTCCTCCATTAACAGCGAACAGGAATTAGTAGTATTGGTTATCTTCATGGAACCTGAACTAGGCTTAATAATATTTTTAGAATAGCCGATATATAAAGAAATATGGTTGGTCACCAGATGCTTCTCCGTCAAAGTAAGCACATTGGAATCTACCATCTCCTTCATTACCAGAAAGGCATCCTCATAACTGTAGTCCTCAAAAAGAATCTGTGAGTTAGAGATAGAGTTGCTTGAAGGCTTGTAGGCCTTAATATCGGCTATAGTAACTGGTTCTATGCCTTTGGAGTGATCGATAATATATTCCGCATTAATGCCAAAAGTCTTATAGAGAATATCTTCTTTTACATGAGCTACATCATATAAATCATTTAATCCCAGCATCGAAAGTCTCCTTTCAGTTCCTGGACCTATCATCCAGAAATCGGTAAGGGGAGTATGATGCCATAGTTTCTGCTTAAAAAGATCCTCATCCAGATAGCCCATATTGTCCTTTGTATGCTTGGCTTCAATATCCAGAGCTACCTTGGTCAGAAAAAGATTGGTGCCTATGCCAACCGTGGCGGTAATACCGGTATTTTCATAGATATCATCAAGAATCATGCGGGCAATGCTTCTGGCGTTCATTCTGTAGAGCTTCAGATAGGGCGTAACGTCCAGAAAACTTTCATCAATTGAATAGACATGAATATCTTCTGGGGCAATATATTTAAGAAAAATAGCATAAATCCTGGCCGCATATTCCATATACAGTGACATCCTGGGTGGGGCAATAATATATTCAATATTTTTATCTATCTCATATATTCGGCCTCGACTTGGCACGCCAAGCTTCTTGATAGCCGGTGTAGCAGCCAGGGTAATGGCCCCATGTCTTGTGGGATCAGCCACTACCAGATTTACGTCAAAGGGATCAAGTCCTCTTTCCACACATTCTACCGAGGCATAAAAGCTTTTGAGATCGATACACAGATAAATTCTTTCCATGGCTGTATTATAGAAAGACCCAATCCCAAAAACAACATAGATTTGGGAATATTTAACTGAGATTTGGGAAAATAATCCCAAAACTATGTTAATATATGAGTATGGAACTTAGAGAACTTCTTATACAGTATGAAATAGCCAATGGCCTAAATCATAATGAAATGGCTGCTAAAGCCGGTGTATCTTTATCAACCTATTACCGCTGGATAAATGGCGAAAGCATTAAGCTAAAAAGAAACACCATCACAAGACTCACCGAACTTTTAAACTGCGATATAGAAAGCGTCATCGAAGAATCAAGCCGTATTAAACCAATACTGGGCAAAGTAAAGGCAGGCTATGACATGTATGCTGATGAAGATGTGGAAGGATACGTAGAACTTGGTCAGGCTGACTCCAAAAGGGGAGACTACTTCTTAAGAGTAAAGGGTGACTCCATGGAAGGCAGTCATATCTATGATGGCGATTTAATCTATGTTCAATGCCAGAATGAAGTACCATCAGGCTCTATTGCGGTAGTGATGATAGGAGATGAAGTAACAGTCAAGAAAGTAAAGTATAAAAAAGACCTCATGATCTTAGAGGCTTCCAATCCTAAATATGAATCAAGATATTTTACTCCTGAAGAAATAGCTGATCAGCAGGTAAGAGTTATTGGACTGGTCAGATTTGTCAGAACTGATTTTGTGTGATTGTTAACAGTCGAAGGCAATTATCACTCTAATATCATCAGGACTTTTAATATTGTGTTTTTCCATAATTTCAGCAAAATCATCTTTTGCCTCCATCAGACAGTTCCAGCCTATGCTGTCGTCATTATCGAATATATTAACCTGGATTGTGTTGTTTTCGCCGTTTTCAAAAACCATTCCTTCAGGAAATACGCCACCAAGTTCCAGAAATTTTTCATAAAAACCGAAACTTACAAAATATGGATTGTTGTGCTTAATATAACTCGGCAGTTCAGCATAAGTGATATATCCAAAGCCATAATACCAGTCCTCACATCCATCAGAAAAATCAGCCAGCCAGTAGTCATATTCTTTATCATAGTGATATTTTTTACCTTTTACTTCTTCAGGCAGACCTGGATTTTTTATCTCATTAAGGATATCAAAAAACGCATAGCATCTGTACACAAAAAGGTCTGGCAGATCAGGAATATCCGCCCAGCTGTCATTTTTTCTTATCTGAAATGTTGAATGAATATCTACACCCATATAGATTCTTTCTGTAAAATTTTAATAATCTTTGTCACATATAAGTCTTTGTTTAAAAGATAAAACTATATTTAAACAGGGTACGCTATTGTGAAACACTTACAGCAAGCTGCTGTACCTAATTTCAAATTCTTCTTTGGACATAGAGACCTGTTTAGCGGCATCCGCTATAGAAATCAGATTCTGTCTGACAAGTGAAAATAGAATATCCATTTTTGTTTCTTCTCTAACTCTTGTTTCTGTTTCTTTTCTGACCCTTAGCTCTGTTTCTGTTCTTTCTTCCTGTCGTATTTCTCTTTCAAAATTTTCAATCAGTTCACACATCTGATATACCACCTTTCTGCTTGTTTTACATTTTTTAACGGCATTCTTCATAAAGTCCAGATACATGTCATCGGGATCTGCACAGCCAAAATCGTGCATAAGTTTTCCAAGCTGCGTATCATCACTATTCTGTCCGTTGATATAAATAATTCTTACTCCATCATCAACCTCAATACCCATAGGTCTTATGGAATGCACACTTTCATATATTGGGCATCCTCCACCAAAGGGATCCTCTTCACAGATGAAGATTATTGATACATCCGGCAGATCTTCTGGATCTTCTCCTTTGTTTAGAGAATGGAAATCAACTCGATTGCGATGAAGACGTGATCTTTTCACGATACTGTTCTTTACAACTCTCTGTATTTCGACATTGTATCTTCTTTGATCAGAACATATCGCAAAAACATCAAAGATCACTGTTTTGTCTTTGCACAGGGCAGGTATTTCTTCCTGGGCAGAACTGTACAGTACTTTCGGTTCAGTGTTGTCAGTGATGATTTTTAAGATATTCTCCAGTACTTCTGGACAGTACTTAAAGAGATATCTGGCGAAGATATCATCAAAAGGTCGGTATTTTCTGATAAGCTCTAGAGCTTTCTTGTGTTCCTCGGGATTGTTTACGATACCTTCAAAATAATTATACTCCATATTTTTCTCCTTTATCTGGACATGTTTTATTT
>JBJFHC010000075.1:0-1563 GCA_051893275.1 Erysipelotrichaceae bacterium
AGGAAATAATCATAAAAGCTAAGGATAAAGATAAATTTGTAACTGAACTGAACAGTTATTCTTTATTCTTCTATACGGATGATAAGCGTTTTTTAATGCCAGATAATAATCTGTTTATCACTTCAGACTACAGGGAAGCTGACATTGTCTTTGATGAAAAAATAATCAGATTAAAACCCGGCGAAACGTCGAATATTAATTATCATTTAGTAAAGCTTGAAAAAGGAATCTATCCAAACAAAGAAATAGAAGTATTAAACTATGATGACAGCGTTATTTCACTTGATGGCAATACTGTAACAGCTTTAAAATCAGGCTTCTCTTTCATTGAGGCAAAAATAGATGGTGTCTCTTCGATGTGCTATGTCATAGTCGAAGATGATGATTCAAAGTTTATTGGAAAAGTATCACTGGTCAGCAAGTTTTCTTATGAACAGTTTTTCTCTGAAATGAATTTCGGTCATTCCTTCCTGATTTTTGAGGCTTACAATGACAATACAGTTATTCCTTTAAAGGATTATTTTTTAGCATTTGTTCCGGGTGAAGAATATTATGAGACTGCCAAAAATAAGCCAGAAAAGCTTCTGTATTCCAACGTTAATGAAAAAGACATGAAGGCATATGCAGATTCTTTACTTGTTCCAGTTAATGATATTTCATCTATAACCTTAAACAGGGGAGATATAGTAACTCTTGGTCAGACCTCTACATCTGATTCTTTAACAGTATCGATAGATTCAGTAATTAATTCCAATATGTTTAAGAGGTATGACTTTATTAGTCTGCTGACTTTAGATGTCAGGGAATTTCTTATTTCACTTAACAATATTGTGTTTTCTTATATCATGGATGGCCTGAATAATGAACTTGCCAACAATGGTATTACCGAGTATGGCGGTCACTCACTTAACTATGAACTGCATCGCCAGGCGGAATATATGTCTTTTACTCCCAACAGTGTATTAACCATTGAAGTAACAGAAAACGAGTTTAATGCCATGATGGATTTTATCAACAGTTATCAGGGCTATGCCACCGCAACTGAAAACTGCACCACGATGGCTCAGGAAGCTTTTAATATTGTGAGTTCAGCATATCCAGAATTAGAAATCCCTGACCAGTTTATTGATTCGCCAGCCTATCTGAAGTATAAACTGAAACAGCTTGGAAGATTAAGCATTGAAGACCGTTATTATTCATATGCTGAAAATGTTGAGATCTTTATGCCTGACTATGCTCAATAATTTCCCGATACTCTTATTTTAAAGACTCTGACAGTTTAGCTCATCAAAAGTTTCATCAAAGCTTAAAGCTTCGTATTTCATCATCAGTTTAAGTAAAGCTATGTCTTTTTCCTTTAAAAGCTTGGCGTTTTCTTTAAGTTTCTTAGAATTTTCCTCAAGCTGTCTTGTCTTTTCTTCTAGCTTCTTAGAACTCTCTTCTAGCTTCATAGAATTCTCTTTAAGTTTCATAGAGCTTTCTTCAAGTTGCTGTTTCTGTTTTGAATTTTCTTCTTCTTTTTCGCTTAATCTGTTTTTAAGTTCTTCTATCTGCTGCAGAGCT
>JBJFHC010000075.1:1663-4383 GCA_051893275.1 Erysipelotrichaceae bacterium
ATTTAAGCATGTCAAAAGCCTCGTCAAAATTCATTTTTTCAGCTTTCATTAAAAGCTTAAGTAAAGCTATGTCTTTTTCCTTTAATAGCCTGGTCTTTTCTTCTAGCTTCTTAGAACTCTCTTCTAGCTTCATAGAATTCTCTTTAAGTTTCATAGAGCTTTCTTCAAGTTGCTGTTTCTGTTTTGAATTTTCTTCTTCTTTTTCGCTTAATCTGTTTTTAAGTTCTTCTATCTGCTGCAGAGCTATTTCGCCATAATATTCTTTAAATCCATCTGACATAATTTTTTCCTTCGCATTTTCTTCGAATGTGAAACCATAATTCTGTTCCAGCAATTTTATTTTATCATTTCCTGTTATACGAGTGGTAAATATTGTTGAAAAGAATGAACTGCCCTGTTCAGTTTCTAAATCTATATCCTGATAATTGTCATCGACAAAATACATAGAATAAGACATATTGGACAAGAACGCAAATTCTTTAATACATTCTGGAAGCACGTAGTTTACATTTGCGTGAATTGACTTACCTTTAAGAAGAGGATTAGAGGCAATCCATATGCCGTAGACATCGACCCCGTTTTTGTATTTTTCACTTTCTGATTCGATTTCGTTAAGCTGAGCTCGGGAAATCAGGAAAATATTGCAGAGATATTCTAAAGCTCTGGTATTATACTGATCGATGGTCATTGAATAAAAATTGGCTTCCAGATAAAACATAAAGATACATGGTTTTCCTGTGCTGTCTGGGGGTTCAAGGTAAAACACTTTGTCAAAGTATTTTCTGGAATAGAAAAGGTCTTCAAGAGTTCCGGTCTGGTTTGAAACTTCGGTCTGGATTTTCTGAAGCATATTTCCAACTTCCCCGTCGCTTAAATGTCCATACTCCGGTTTCACCATTTTTACAGCACGGCCAAGTAGATGTCTATCCTGACTGATGATTTTGGCAATTGAGTCTTTCTGTAGATTTTTTTCATACTGAGTTATAGCTTCTGCGTCTGATAAGTTTTTTGTCATAAAATTTTCCTCCTATATTGTTATTGGAAGAAAAACTGATTTTTCCTCACTTTTTCGCTTATATTAATCAGTTAGGACAAAACTGCTGTTAAAATGTACAAATAGCCGTTGTATCAGCGATGCAATATTTTGAGCTTAAAAACAGTGAATATGAAGTATAATTGATAAATAAAGGAGTTTTGTGGATGGATAAAGAGTTTTTTAAATATTATAAAATCATAGGTAAAATTCAGTCACTGATTGCCAGAGCTGAAACATTAGATGAAGCCCTGCAGAGCGGCTTAAAACTGATATTGGAAAGCTGTGGCGCTGACTATTGTCTGATCTGGTATCTGAACGATAAAGATAATAAGCTGCATCCATATTACTGGATCTGTCCAAGTGACTTTACGCAGTATGAATATAAAAGTGGCGAAGGAGTAGTTGGAGGTGTTTTTAAAACCTCAAAATCAGTAAGAAAACTGGATTATAAAAAAGAACCAGATGAAATGGTTTCTAAGATGTACAGGGGTATCGATATTACTTCCTATATCTGTTCACCAGTCAGCAGTTCTTATAATGATATTGGCTGTATTGAGTTTATTAAGACTAAGGGAAAATTCACTGAAGAGGAAGCTGATATCTGTGAGATGCTCAATATGCTTACGGCAATTGAAATTGATGAGACTGACCGCTTCTTTAATGAGCTTAAGAATGATAAAGTTCTTTTATCTGTCAGAGATGTTAAAAGACAGTTTAAGAATGGTGACCAGATAACTCAGGTCCTGAAGGGTGTTAATCTTGATGTTTATGAAGGTGAATTTCTGGTATTGCTTGGTGAGTCAGGTTGTGGCAAGAGTACGCTTTTAAATATTATCGGTGGTATGGATAAGGCCGATTCAGGTTCTATTACATATCTTGAACAGGATGTTTCTAATTTAAAAGGGGAACAGCTAACTAAATATAGGAGAGATAATATTGGCTATATTTTCCAGAGCTACAATCTGATGCCCAATCTAAATGCTGGACAGAATCTGCAGCTGATTGGTGAACTGGTTAAAGACCCGATGGATGTTGAAGAAGCACTGGATCTGGTAGGCCTTAAAGCTAAAAAGAAGTCTTATCCTTCTCAGCTTTCCGGTGGTCAGCAGCAGCGTATTTCAATTGCCCGTGCTCTGATTAAGAAACCAAGGCTGATTCTGGCGGATGAACCAACTGCCGCTCTTGACTATACAACCAGTATTGAGGTTCTTTCGGTTCTGGAGAATGTGCTTAAACAGGGCACAACTTTGTTAATGGTTACGCATAATGAAGAAATAACCAGAATGGCAGACAGAGTTGTAAGAATGAGAGATGGCCGTACCTATGAAGTAACCGTAAACCGCCATCCTGTACATGCTGAAGAGCTGGTTTGGTAATTATATGAAGAAGACACAGATAATTGAACTGTTTAAAAATATCCAGGGTTCTTTGGTATCGTTTATTTCGATGATGATGTTCATCGCCCTGGGTCTGGCAATATTTTCAGGTATTACTTTTTCGGTTAATACTTTAAAAAATGCGGCCACAAATGTCCAGACAGAAGCTTCCTTTCATGATCTGGAACTTTATTATCCCTATGGTATAGATGAAGATAATCTGAATACTTTAAAGGAAGCTGAGGGAGTAGACAAGATTGAAGGTATTTATTCCACTTCCGTACTGGCCAGCTATAATGGAAGCAGCA
>JBJFHC010000076.1:0-18052 GCA_051893275.1 Erysipelotrichaceae bacterium
AGGCTTCTGAGTCTGCCAAGACGCTGACCCGTCAGAAGATGAGAGCGGTAGTTACTTATGAGATTGACTATGATAAGTTCTATCGTGATGCTGATCAGATTGAGGATGAGGATGAGCGTAATAAGTTCTATGAGAATTATCCAAGAATTACTTTAAATGATGTTAAGGCTGTTCTGGATGATGAAAGAGTTAAGACAGCCAACGTCAATACAACAAGTACTGCCTATCTGGGCGAGGGTCTTGACTATGTTCATCTGAATAATGAATATGAGACCAATAATAATGGTGGCGGTCAGAGCTGCTGGATGGATGAAAGCGGCAATCAGCAGTGTGAGACTTATGTTGAGCCTAACGTGTTTATTAAGGCTAACTATTTCCCTAATATGATAGAGCTTGAGGATGGCGATTTTGTAGTAAGTAAGGGCCGTTTCTATGATCAGTCGGATATTGATAATGGAAATATGGTTACTCTGGTTACTGAGGCTTTTGCGGCTCAGAATGGTCTTAGTGTTGGTGATAAGATTACACTGCAGTTTAATACTTATTCAAGCTGGTATAAGGAAATGGGCATTGAGGAGGATGATCTGAAGGCTGAGTTTGAGATTATTGGTATCTATACTCATAATCTGGCCGTAACTCCTGATAATCCTAACTATAACTGGTTAAGTCCGTATGAGAATGCGGATAATATGTTCCTGATGCCTGGTACTTCTTACTATAAGTCAATGTTAAAGATTCAGCAGAAGTCATTTGATTATTATGCGGAAATGTATCCGGATGAGCCATATTATCAGGATGAGGCTAACAGACCAACTGAGGAAAATATCGTTTCCAATCTTTATAATGTAACAATTCTTTTAAATGATCCGCTGGATGTAGAGAAGTTTGTCGAGGATTATAAGGACAGTGTTGGTGACTATAAGAAGCTCAATGCCAACAATGAGGAATTCAATAAGCTGGCTAAGCCTTTAGATACTTTAAGTGACTATGCAACCTTTATTATCTGGCTGGTTGTTATTAACGCAATTGTAATTATTACACTGGTTACTGCATTAACACTGAAGACCAGAGAGTATGAGATTGGTGTATTACTTTCTATTGGTGCCTCTAAGCTTAAGGTAATCGGTCAGTTCTTTGTGGAGCTTGCGATTGTCGCCTTAATTGGCTTTACTTTATCTGTAGGTACTGGTATGATTGCCTCTAAGCAGATTGGTACTTCTTTACTGGAGAATCAGATTGAGAGTTCTGGTCTGAATGAGGAAGAGGATGAATATTACTATAATGATTACTATAATATCTGGAATACAGACTATACTACCGAGATTTCGCTTGAGGATATTGTGAGTGAATATGAGGTTACTGTTTCACCGGTTATTATTGCGGAAATCTATGTTATGGGTCTGGCTATTGTCATGATTTCGGTAGTTATTCCTTCAATCATGATTATGAGATTTAATCCTAAGAAGATTTTGATGAATCAGAATTAAGGAGGGTATGATGAGTACAATTTTAAAGCTGGAAGATCTGTGTTATTCATATATCGATGGTGGTTATGAAAGACAGATATTAAAGAATCTATCATTTGAATTTGAGGAGAAGAAGTTCTATACCATCCTTGGTCCTTCAGGTTCAGGTAAGACTACATTATTATCAATTATTGCGGGTCTTGATTTTGCCAAGAGCGGAAAGGTTTATTTCAGAGATAAGGAAATTACCAAGTCTAATGTTGGCAAATATAGAAGAAATGATATTTCTATCGTTTTCCAGCAGTATAACCTGATTTCTTATCTGACAGCTGTTGAGAATGTAATGCTGGCAATGGCTGAGACAGATAATAAGCTGCCTAAGGATAAGAAGAATGTTGCCTACAATCTGTTAGAGAGATTTGGTATTGTAAGAACCAAGGCTGACCGTATGGTTGGACAGTTGTCTGGTGGTGAGCAGCAGAGAGTCTCTATCGCAAGATCCCTGGCAAGTAATGTAGATCTTATCTTTGCGGATGAGCCTACCGGCAACCTTGACACCGCTACTGAAATTGAGATTATCAATATCTTTAAGGAACTGGCAGAGGAATATGGCAAGACAATTATTGTGGTAACTCACTCTAATCAGGTTGCCGAGATGTCCGATCAGAGGGTTCTGCTGAAGGATGGTATTTTACAGAAGATTTAAGCAGGCATATGAAGTCATCGTCTATCGCTATGGTAGGTGGTGACTCTTTTTTTATGCTAAAAAAACAGAATCTTAATCGATCCTGTCTTTAGAGAAATATCAGAATAATTCAGCTGCCTTTTTGAGGGTATCAAGAACTGCATCTGGTTTTTTGAAATAGGTTTTCTTTAAACCGTTTCGCATATTGTGCAGTATCAGTTTCTGCAAAAACAACGGGAACTGTTCCAGCACTCTTGAGGCGGTTACCATAGTGATCATTCTAAGCTGTGAGAAGAGGTATATTATCTCTTTGACATTGTTTTGATCTTCTCTGCTGAGAGAGCCAAAGCTTAGTTCAAATACTTTGTTGAAGAAATGTTCTGCCTGTTTCTTTTCAAGCCCGATCAGCTGACGGAATAGCTTGTCAGGAAGCCTGGCGGTAAGAACCAGCGCCATATACATATTGCCCCATTCAAAGACCGGATGACCCGTGCCGGTGTCGGCCATATCAATAAGCAGCAGTTCGTTGCTTGTTTCGAAGATGTTGCGGGTGTGGAAATCACCATGAATAAGGGTATCGCGCTCTGGCACATTGTTATAAAGTTTCAGAAGCAGTTCTTTCTGTTTGGCAGAGAATAGTTTTTTATCTGAAAAGTAGTTATCTGCCCGCTCGATAAATTCCAGGGATGTATCCGCAAAAGGCTTGAATGTACCGGATTTGATGTGGGTAGTTGCCATCAGTTTTAAAAGTTCTGCCGCCTTGATGGCATATTCGTCAATGCGGTCCGGTTCATCGGATATGGCTTTTGACAGCATGCGCGCATTTATCAGCTCATATACATTGCCATATAGATTACCCACCTTGACGGTATCAAAGGGTATGGCGGTAGGTATGCCGTTTACAAAGGCCGCTTTGGAATTTTCTTTTTCCCTGGTCATATCCTCGAAGGATACGCCTTCGTTATAGACCTTGACGATGGTATCACTGTCGAGTTTATAGGTAGTACCGAATGAACCCTTGCCGATGACTTCACAGCCTTCGACGCTTATCTGGCGCATAGCTTTTTTAACACTCAGAATTTCGCTGAAGCCAGTCACGTTAAGTATTTCGTAAATTCCTGGCGATACATTTATCATCTGAACATCCGGTACTTTCTTTTTAAGTTTGAGCAGTACCCTTAGTCCCGCACTGGATATATACTCAAGATTTTCAGCGTCGATTATTAGCTGCCCGGGCGAATGTTCGTTCATCAAAGTAAACAGCTCGTTTTGAAGGGCGGGAGCGCTGGTTGTGTCAATCCTGCCTTGAATCATTATGGTTAGTGTGCCTTCACAATAATTATGTTTCATATAGTTACCTCCCCAAGCACGGCTGAACTGGTCTATTCAGTGTTTATTTTAACAGAATAATTATTGCTTAAATAATGCTTTGTAAGACTGTCAGGATTATAACGGCTTCTTCTTTTGGCTGTTTTGGATATAATAAGTGCTGGGAGAACTATATGATGAAACAGAGTGAATTAAATGGATTGATGGAATTTGACAGGAATGTTATCTATCCTTTCTTTGAGGATGAGGGTATCTGTAAGGGTGTATGTAATGCCCTTGGATATGATATAAATGAGGTTATTGAGGCTAAATATAAGAAGGTATATGAGGTATATACTTTAGGAAAGCTTAAGTTTAAGAAGTTTATTTTTATATGTCTTGGAAAAAAGAAAGATATCGATGAAAGTAAATATATCGAGTGTTTTAGTGAAGTTACAAAACATATTGATGAGGATGCCATCTTTGTAGGACATCATGCAGGAGAAGATCAGAAAAGAATAGCCTTTCTTTTTATGAAGACTTTTATGTGTTCTTCATATAAGGAATGCAAGGTTAACGGAGAAGATAAGAAGATAGCTGATATAGAAGTGTTTATGCATGATGGAGAAGATATTTCAAGGGAGATATTTGAAGCTGAAAGTATTTCAAAAGGAGTTAATCTGGCTAAGCGTCTGGCTGATACACCAGCCAACTATATGACTTCGATTGATCTGATGGAAGAGGCTAAGGAACTGGCTGAAAGATATGATCTGGAGATTGAGGTTCTGGATAATGATGCACTGGGTGAAATGGGTGCCGGGGCTATACTGGCAGTTAATCAGGGAAGTGAATACCCAGTCTATATTGTGAATATTAAGTATCGTAATGGAGATAATGATCTGATCAGTTTAATAGGCAAGGGTATTATTTTTGATACCGGTGGCTATAATCTTAAATCAAATTCGTTAGGTATGAAATATGATATGTCTGGGGCAGCCGATGTACTGGGTGCCATGGAGATAATTGCCTCTCTTGGTTTAAAGGTTAATGTGGATGGCATCATCTGTGTTACGGATAATATGCTGTCTGGTAATTCTGTTAAGCCTGGGGATGTGGTTATTTCTTTAAGCGAGAAGTCAATTGAGATAACCAATACAGATGCTGAAGGAAGACTTGTATTATGTGATGGAATAACTTATGCGCAAAGAAACGGTTCTAAATATCTTGTAGATATTGCGACTTTGACTGGTGCCTGTGTAGGAGCACTGGGTAATACTTATACTGGTGTATTCTCTAATGATGATGAGTATTATGAATTATTTGAAAGTGCGCTTAAAAAAGCTAATGAAAAGGGCTGGAGACTGCCTTTAGATAAGGAATATGGGAAGATGCTTGAAAGCAAAAGTGCAGATATCAAGAACAGCTCTGGCAAAAGAGAGGCTGGAGCAAGTGTGGCAGCTGAATTCTTGAAGAGTTTTGTGAATGACGGCGTTAAGTGGATACATTTGGATATTGCGGGTACTTCTGGCAAAGATGCCGCCAGCGGGGCGATGATTGAGACAATGTGTGAATTTGTGAAAATGGTGAAGCAAGATGGATAAAAGCGAAAGAATAGAGGAAGAAAACAGAAAATATATAGAGATGTTTGAGAAAAGTCTTGAAGGACTTTCTCCAAAAGCAATTAAGCGACATGTAAGAAATGTTGAAAGATATCTTGAAGATGCGCTGTGGTGTGAAGAAAAGGACGTCAGAGAAGCTACTGAATTTATCATGGAATTTATTGGTTATCGTCTAATTCACAAGTTCTATGCGAGTAAGTCAGAAGTCAGGGAATATCTGGGATCTATCAAGAAATTTTATAAATGTATGTTAAATAATGAAGTGATAGATAAGGAACGTTTTGATGACCTGATGGATACTATCAAATTTAACAAGGACATCTGGTATGAAGAGGCAGATGAGAGATCTTGTGAACTTTCTGATTATTTTTGATAAAAAATTATTTTACTTTTTAAGAAATAATGTATAATTTTTTTGTACCAAAAGTACAACAGACCGCCATTTAGGCTAAGGCTACACGGACGGCCGGGTCAAATGCCGAAAACCAGATGAAGAATCTGGAACCATATTTAGGGAATATGGAAGGTAATTGATTACCTTATTGATTGAGTTAAAAGCTTAAATTTTGTAAAGTGTGAATAACCTTATGAAATGGTCAATAAGAAGTGTTTCTTTTGGTAGAATGCTTAGGTACTTTTTAGACAACAGGTTATTGCACCTGTTGTTTTTTGTTGGGGGTAACATGAAAAAGCTGATTGAGTTTCGTAACATTGTAAAGAATTTTGATGGTCAGATTGTCTTAAAGGGTATCAATCTTGATATCTATGAGAATGAGTTTGTGACATTGCTTGGTCCTTCGGGCTGCGGTAAAACTACTTTATTAAGAATTCTTGGTGGTTTCCTGGAACAGGATGAGGGGCACGTGATTTTTAATGGCGAGGATATTTCAGGGGTTCCTGCCTACCAGAGACCAATTAATACGGTTTTCCAGAAGTATGCCCTGTTTCCACATCTCAACGTTTATGACAATGTGGCTTTTGGCCTGAAGATTAAGAAGATGTCTAAGGAACTGATTGAGCCTAAGGTTAACAGAATGCTGCAGCTGGTAGGTCTTGATGGCTATCAGAAGAAGGATGTTACTCTATTATCTGGTGGTCAGCAGCAGAGAGTTGCGATTGCCCGCGCTCTGGTTAATGAGCCTGATGTATTACTGCTTGATGAGCCTTTAAGTGCCCTGGATGCGAAATTAAGAAAAGAGATGCAGAAGGAGCTTAAGCGTATTCAGCAGGAAGTTGGTATTACTTTTATCTTTGTAACTCATGATCAGGAAGAGGCTTTAACCATGTCTGATAAGATTGTGGTACTTAAGGATGGCCTGATTGAGCAGGTTGGTACACCAACTGAAATTTATAACGAGCCTGCCAACCGTTATGTTGCCAACTTTATCGGTGAGTCCAACATTATCGATGGTGTAATGAAGAAGGATTATCTGGTAAGTTTTGATAAAAAGAATTTTGAATGTGTTGATTTTGGTTTTAAACCAAATGAACCGGTTGATGTAGTAATACGTCCTGAGGATATTGATATTGTGCCTCGTGGCAAGGGTAATCTCAATGGTCAGGTTATTTCGACTTTATTTAAGGGTGTGCACTATGAAATCATTGTAGAAACCAAAAAGGGTGCCACCAAGACAGTTACTCTGCATGTATTAAGTGACAAGGATGTCTTTAACAAGGAAGCCAATGAGAAGATGCATGCCACGGACTTTACAATGGACGTTGAGGACGTTGAGACTCTGACTGACCAGGAAATTATTGCCCGTGCCAATGCCCAGGCCTGGGATGCGGAGAGTGAGGCAGATATCGTCATCGCCTCAGTTGAGCATAATGTTAAGCCTGAGGCTGGCAAGTATGAGGTTGTGTTTAAGACAAATGCGGGTACCAGCGTTAAGACTTTTATCAATGTGGCTGCTGCCAAGGTTAATACTGCTGATGAGATCTGTATTCAGGCTTTCGATATTTATAAGTCTAAGGATGAAATCCGTGAGTCAATGGCTATTTCGGTTGACCTGATGACCTGGGCTGATGCCTATGCCTGGAATCTTGATTCCGAGGATCCGGTTGAAATTGATGATGTTCGTTTTGATTTTGATCCAAATACTATTGAGGAAGGTGACTATGATGTTACTTTCACTACTATTGGCCGTGAATATAAGATTCATACTACGGAATATAAGGAAGAGGGCAGCAATGTTGCGATATCTTTTGAGCCAGAGGATATCCATGTTATGCCTTTGATGGTGGACTGATATGAAGAGTTTCAGAAGACTGGTTTATCCATATATTGTCTGGGCAGCCATCTTTATTGTGGTGCCAATGCTGATAATTGCGTTTTACGCCTTTACCAGGCAGGGAAATGATGTAAGAACGGTTCTGTTTACTTTAGATAATTTTGTGCGTTTCTTTTCTGATCAGCTGTTTATTTCGGTACTGGTCAGATCGCTGATTCTGGCGGTTATTACTACGGTAATCTGTATCCTTATTGGCTATCCTACTGCCTATATAATTGCCAGACTTAAGCCCAATTCCCAGGGTCTGATGGTGCTTCTGGTTACGGCACCAACGCTGATTAACATGCTGGTAAGAACCTATGCCTGGCACGGAATTCTGTTAAGTACAAATCTATCAGCAGAAATTAAGGTTTATATTGGTATGGTCTATAACTTTCTGCCCTATATGATTCTGCAGATTTATACATCTCTCAGCAAGATGGATCAGAATCTGCTGGTAGCTGCAGCGGATCTGGGTTGTGACCCTAGGACTGCTTTCTTAAAGGTGACTCTGCCAATGTCTATTCCGGGTGTTATTTCGGGTATTACTCTGGTATTTCTGCCAGCTGTAAGTTCATTCTTCATTCCTAAATTATTAGGCGGTGGAAGTTACGTGCTGATTGGTAATCTGATTGAGAGCTACTTTATTTCAACCGGTGACTGGAACTTTGGTTCAGCTATATCACTGGTTATGTGTGTGGTTATTCTTATCACCATGTTCTTTACCAAGAAACTGGACTATGGAAAGGATGAGTAGATATGAAGAAGAAGGGTATTTTTTCGAAGATTTATTTGTTTCTTATAATGGCTTTCTTTTATCTGCCAATTCTTTATGTAGTACTGTTCTCTTTTAATTCGACCAAGTCGCTTTCAAAGTTTACAGGTTTCTCTTTACAGTGGTATGAGAAGATGTTTGCCTCCAGAACGATGCTTGAGTCGATATACTATACTATCGTGGTTGCGGTACTGGCGACAATTATTTCAACGATTGTAGGTACTATCGCATCTATTGGTCTTTCTAAGTCCAGGAAGGTTATTAAGGAAGTGGTTACCCAGGTTAATAATCTGCCAATGCTTAATCCGGATATTGTAACGGCTATTGGACTGATGTTATTCTTTTCGACCTTAAATATTCCTACTGGCTTTGGTACATTACTTCTGGCACATATTATTTTCTGTATACCTTATGTGATGCTGTCAATTATGCCAAAGCTGAGGCAGCTGGATTCAAATATTGTGGAAGCAGCCATGGATCTGGGCTGTACACCATTTCAGGCCATAACCAAGGTAATTATTCCCCAGATTAAGACAGGTATTTTCTCGGGTGCCTTAGTTGCCTTTACGATGAGTTTTGATGATTTCGTTATTTCATATTTTACAACTGGTCCTGGTATTAATAATATTTCGACTTATGTATATGCTTCAGTCAAGCGTATTAATCCAAGTGTAAATGCTTTAAGTACAATTATTATTCTGCTGGTAACAGTTGTATTAATTATAGTGAATGTTGTTCCAATGATAAGGGAAAGAAAGGGAAAGAAAAATGTTCAAGAAACTATTTAGTGTGATGGCTGTGGCTCTTATGTTAGTGGGTTGCGGCTCTAAGCAGGGTGAAAGCGCTGGGGTTAATGGCTGCACTGTGCTTAATGTCTACAATGCCGGTGAGTACATTGATGAAGAACTGGTTTCTTCTTTTGAGAAGGAATATGGTGTAAGAGTCAATTATTCAACTTTTGCCTCAAATGAGGAAATGTATACCAAGTTACTGGGTGGTACTGTCTATGATATTATCGTTCCAAGTGACTATATGATTGAGAAGCTTATTGAAGACAAGCTGATCAAGAAGCTTGATAAATCTAAGCTTGAGAATCTGGAATATATGTATGATGGTTTAATTACTGACTATGATCCAGGACTTGAATATTCGGTTCCTTATTTCTGGGGTAATGTCGGTATTGTCTATGATGCAACTGTCGTTGATTCTAAGGATGTTGAATCTGAGGGCTGGAATGTTTTAAAGAATCCTAAATATAAGGGTTTAATCTATATGTATGATTCTGAAAGAGATTCCTTTATGATGGCTTTAAAGGCTTTAGGATATTCAATGAATACTACTGATGAAGCAGAACTGGAAGCTGCCTATAAGTGGCTCGAGGAAATCAATGATACAATGGATCCTGCCTATGTAACTGATGAGGCTATTGATGGTCTGATTACTGCATCAGATGGCAAATATATGGGTATGATGTATTCAGGTGATGCAGCCTATATTCTTTCGGAAAATGAGAATATGCGTTTCTTTGCCCCTGAAGAGGGGACAAATATGTGGACTGACGCCATGGTTCTGCATTCCAAGAGTACCTGTGATGATCTGGCTTATAAGTTTATGGACTATATGTATGATTATGATAACGCCTATGCCAATTCAAGCTATGTAGGCTATGCTTCTCCAGTTGGCGATGTATTAAATGACTTAAGTTCAGGCGATGGTGACTATGCCGGCAACGAAGCCTATCTGCCAAGAACCGGTAATCCAAAGGATGAAGTCTTCCACAACAACGACGATGTAAGAAAGATTATTTCCGAATACTGGACCAGAGTTAAGTTTAAATAATGCTGGCACAGTATATCAATGAATTATTTCACGGCTTAGATTATGCAATACTTAATTTTATGCATAATCTGGCCTTAAGCTATGGCGATATCTTAACGCCGGCTGCTGAATTTTTTCAGACAATAGGACAGTTGCCCTTCCTTTTAACCGGCTGGCTGGCAATAGTATTATTTATTGTCATGAAAGACAAAAAGCTTGGCTTAAATATGATACTGGCAACCATAATTACTGCCATTATAGTTTCCTTATTCATAAAAGGTTATGTACAAAGACTTAGACCTTATGACTATACTGTGGTAAGTGAATATCATGACTGGTTCGTGCTGGTTAACTCAAATGTACAGACTGATGTCTATTCATTCCCAAGTGGGCACACCAGTGCCGCTATGGCAGGTGTTACGGCTTTCTTTATCTGGTCTAAGAATAAGAAAGTAACTTGGCTTGCGTTTATCTATGTTCTATTGATGGGTGCCAGCCGTAACTACCTGATGGTGCATTTTCCATCTGATGTAATGGTTGGAGTTCTTGTTGGACTTATTGGAGCCATAATAGCTCATTATCTGGTTGAGTGGCTGTTTAGGTATCTGGAAAAGAAGGATAATAAGGTAGCACATTATCTTTTGAACAAGTAAGACCGCAATTTGCGGTCTTTTTGAAATCCCGATAAAAAAATTAAAAAAAGATTAAGTTCTTTTTTTCACATAGTTAAATTATTGTATAATAGGGACGTAACTTATAGGAGGAAATATTTTTTTATGGCAGTAAAAGTTGCAATTAACGGTTTTGGTCGTATTGGTCGTCTTGCTTTCCGTCAGATGTTCGACGCTGAAGGTTATGAAGTAGTAGCAATCAACGATTTAACAAAGCCATCTATGTTAGCTCATCTTTTAAAGTATGATACAGCTCAGGGTTCATACTTAGGTAAGATCGGTGAAAACAAGCACACAGTTACATCTGATGATGAAGCTAATACATTAACAGTTGATGGTAAGACATTAACAATCTACAAGGAAGCTGATGCAAACAAGTTACCTTGGGGTGAATTAAATGTAGACGTAGTATTAGAGTGCACAGGTTTCTACACTTCTAAGGAAAAGGCTATGGCTCATATCAATGCTGGTGCAAAGAAGGTTGTAATCTCTGCTCCTGCTGGTAATGATCTTCCAACAATCGTTTATAACGTAAACCATGAAACTTTAAAGGCTGAAGATAATGTTATTTCTGCAGCTTCTTGTACAACAAACTGCTTAGCTCCAATGGCTAAGGCATTAAATGACTATGCTCCAATTCAGTCAGGTATCATGTCTACAATTCATGCTTACACTGGTGACCAGATGATTCTTGATGGTCCACAGAGAAAGGGTGATAAGAGACGTGCTAGAGCTGGTGCTGCTAACATCGTTCCTAACTCTACAGGTGCTGCTAAGGCTATCGGTCTTGTAATTCCTGAATTAAACGGCAAGCTTATCGGTTCTGCTCAGAGAGTTCCTACTCCTACAGGATCTACAACTATCTTAGTTGCTGTTGTTAAGGGTAAGGATGTAACTAAGGAAGGTATCAACGCTGCTATGAAGGCTGCTGGTACTGAATCATTCGGTTACACTGAGGAAGAATTAGTATCTTCAGATATCGTTGGTATGAGATATGGTTCATTATTTGATGCTACTCAGACTATGGTATCAAAGATTGATGATGAAACTTACCAGGTACAGGTTGTTTCTTGGTATGATAACGAAAACTCTTACACATCTCAGATGGTAAGAACTATCAAGTACTTCGCTGAATTAGCTTAATTTAATGAGTATTTGAAAGGACTGGTCTTTAAGATCAGTTCTTTTTTTGTTGTGTTAAAATAATAAGCATGAACAGTATTAAAGATATCGATCTGGATTTTGAGAGTTTAAAGAAGCTGAAGGATAATGACTGTATTTATATTCTTGGTGATGAGGGACTGGAGGGTGTTTTATTAAGTCCTAAGGAATATAAGCGTCTTGTGGGTGTTGAAGAAGATCTTAAGGATGTTCTGATGCAGATTGCCATATCTAATTAGTGTGGTCAATGTTAAAATTTTGTTGTAATATAAATGAGTAGTCTTTAGAAGCAGTAGCTGTATAAGGGTTAATAGAGAGTCATCGGCTGGTGTAAGGTGATAATCTGCTGCAGTGAACTTGTCTAATATAATGGCTAAGCGTTGTCTCGCGTTAAGAGAATTGAGTAAGAAATTAAGGTGGTACCGCGCATTATGCGCCCTTTGTATGCACCTTTTTTATTTTTCAGGGGGTTTTATGGCTTACAATTATCAGGAAATTGAAAAGAAGTGGCAGAAGTTCTGGGAAGATAATAATACTTTCTATACTGATACCCATGATTTTTCTAAACCTAAGTATTATGTTCTGGATATGTTCCCATATCCATCAGGTGTTGGTCTGCATGCCGGTCATCCAGAAGGATATACGGCAACTGATGTAATTGCGCGTATGAAGAGAATGCAGGGTTTTAATGTTCTGCATCCAATGGGTTTTGATTCTTTTGGTCTGCCTGCTGAGCAGTATGCGATTCAGACTGGAAATCATCCGGAAGGTTTTACCAAGAAGAATATTGATCATTTTATTGAGCAGCTGAAGTCTTTAGGTTTTTCTTATGACTGGGATAAGATGGTTTCGACATCTGATCCGGACTTTTATAAATGGACCCAATGGATTTTCATCAGATTATTCAAAGATGGCTATGCCAGATGTGTTGAGATGCCGGTTAACTGGTGCGAGGAGCTTGGTACCGTTCTGGCCAATGATGAAGTAATTGATGGAAAGAGTGAAAGAGGTGGTTATCCGGTAATCCGTAAGAATATGAAGCAGTGGATTATGGATATTCCGGCTTTTGCAGAGAGACTGCTTGATAATCTTAATGATATTGACTGGCCAGAGTCGACCAAGGAGATGCAGAGAAACTGGATTGGCAAGTCTATTGGCGCCCAGGTTGATTTTAAGGTAAAGGATACTGATGAGAAGTTTACAGTATTTACTACCAGATGTGATACTTTATTTGGTGCTACATATTGCGTATTATCACCTGAACATCCTCTGGTAGATAAGATTGTAAGTGCCCAGCAGAAGGAAGCGGTTGAGGCTTATAAGAAACAGTGTGCTACCAAGTCGGAGATGGAAAGAACTGAACTGAACAAGGATAAGACTGGTGTGTTTACCGGCGCCTATGCGATTAATCCGGTTAATGATAAGGCTATTCCTATCTGGATCAGTGACTATGTTTTAATGGGCTATGGTACTGGTGCCATTATGGCGGTTCCGGCTCATGATGAAAGAGACTACGCTTTTGCGAAGAAGTTTGGCATTGATATTATTCAGGTTCTTGAGGGCGGAAACATTGAAGAGGAAGCCTATACTGAGGATGGCGTTCATATTAACTCTGGTTTCCTTGATGGTTTAGGCAAGCAGGAGGCAATTGACAAGATGATTGCCTGGTTAGAGGAAAAGGGTTTAGGTACAAAGAAAGTTAATTATCGTATCAGAGAATGGATTTTTGCCAGACAAAGATACTGGGGTGAACCAATTCCGGTAATTCATTATGAGGATGGTACTATTGGTGTTCTTGATGATGAAGATCTTCCTTTAATTCTGCCAGAGCTTGAGGACTATGGTCCAAGTAAGACTGGTGCGCCTCTTGATAAGGCAACAGAGTGGGTAAATATTGAATATAAGGGTAAGAAGGGTAAAAGAGAGACTTCAACCATGCCAGGTTCAGCCGGTTCTAGCTGGTACTTCCTAAGATATATTGATCCACATAATGATTCTGAACTGGCTGATAAGGAACTATTGAAGCACTGGATGCCGGTAGACTTATATGTTGGCGGTCCTGAGCATGCGGTTGGACATCTTCTTTATTCGAGAATGTGGAACAATTATCTATATGACAAGGGTATTTCACCAGTTAAAGAACCATTTAAGAAGCTGGTACACCAGGGCTATATTTTAGGTGAAAACGGCATCAAGATGGGAAAGAGATATCCTGAATATGTGGTAAATCCAAGTGATATAGTAAGAGACTATGGTGCCGATACTTTAAGGCTCTATGAGATGTTTATGGGTCCTCTGCAGGCTGATAAGCCATGGTCAAGCCAGGGAATTGAGGGAACCAAGAAGTGGCTTGACAGAGTATGGCGTCTGGTTGTTGAAATGCCTGATAAGCAGTCGGATACAAATGATGGGGTACTGGACTACAGCTATAACTTCATGGTTCAGAAGGTTACCAGGGATATAGAGAATCTAGATCTTAATACCGCAATTTCGCAAATGATGATCTTTATCAATGACTGTTACAAGGCTGATAAGATTTATAAGCCATATCTGGTTGATTTTGTACAGCTGTTATCTTGTTTTGCGCCTCATATTGGCTATGAGATGTATGAAAAGCTTACTGGAAGCAGCGATCTTGCCTACAGAAAGTGGCCGGTATGTGATGAGTCTAAGCTGGTGAGGGCCGAAAAAGAGATTGTTGTGCAGGTTAATGGCAAGGTAAGGGCAAAGTTTAATATTTCTTCGGATGCGGATGACGAAAAGATTTATGACGAGGCTCTTAAGCAGGAAAATGTTCTTAAGTTTATTGAGGGCAAAGAAATTAAGAAGCATTTCATTATTAAATCTAAGATGGTTAATATTGTAATATAGTTTATTGGAGATATTGGCAGATGCTGATATCTCTTTTTTTGGAAGCGAACTGGAATTGGTTATAATTATTTAAGAGAATAATGGAGTGAAAAGTATGCTGATTAATCTTTCCGAACTGTTAAAATCTTTGACTGTGGCTCTGGACTATGTGGAAAAGCAGTTAAGAGGAGTAAATGATGGACATGCCAGAAGAGTAGCGCTTATATGTGACTATATGGCTGCAGAGGCTGGTTTAGGCGAAAGAGAGAGGTATGTTCTAAGCTGTGCTTCACTTTTGCACGATGCAGCTTTATTTGAATATATTGAGGATGAAGACAAAAAGAATGCGATGGAAAGAGATATGCGTCTGCACTGTGTGAAGGGTGAAGAGAATTTCAGCTGTCTTCCTTTTTACAGGGAGGCTGAAAAAGCTATTCTTTACCATCATGAAAGAGCTGATGGTCAGGGTGCCTTTGGTTTAAAGGCAGATGAAACTCCTTTGATGGCTCAGTTTATTCATGCTGCCGATATGGCTGATGTAAAGCTTAATCTGAGTAAAATTTCTGAAGAAGAGTTTATTGCATGGGTAAAAGATAATGAAGGAAGTGTTTTGTCTTATGAGTGTGCCCGTCTTCTGATTAAGGCTATAAGAAGAGGGGTGCTTAATAATATTGAAAGTCCCGATCTTGATGGTTTTTATCCCTGCAGGAAGGAAGAGGTATCCATGAGCAGCCTAAAGAGGATAGCTGAACTTTTTGGAGTTATTACCGACTATAAGTCTCATTTTACCTGGAGACATTCAATAGGTATTGCGAAAAAGGCATATCAGATGGGTGAATATTATGGTTTTGATGAGGATAAATGTACAGCTCTTTATATTGCCGGTGCATTGCATGATATTGGCAAACTGATGATAGATGAAGCCATACTGGAAAAACCTGGTCGACTTACCAAAGAGGAATATCTTGAGATTCAGAATCATGCCCAGGGTTCATATGAGCTTTTAAAAGATATTGGGGGTATGGAAGAAATAGCCAGATGGGCCTATCTGCATCATGAGAAACTGGATGGTTCTGGTTATCCTTTTGGTTTAAGGGGTGAGAATCTGAATAAGATGGAAAGGCTTATGGCGGTACTGGATATCTATCAGGCCCTGGTTGAGGAAAGGCCTTATAAGAAGAGTATGCCGCATATTAAGGCGATTTCTATTTTAAGAGAAATGGGTGAAAAGGGTCAGCTGGATCGGTGCATTATTAATGATGTAGATAAATGTATGGATGATGGAATAAGGAGTTATACAGAAGATGAAACTGTTTCTGTATCTGGTTCTATAGCCTATAGATGTCCGGTATGTGGCTATATCTATGAGGGAGAGCTGCCCGATAATTTTATCTGTCCAAGGTGTGAACAGCCAGGCAATGTGTTTGTAAGAATCAAATAAAAAAAGTTCAGAAATAACTGAACTTTTCTTTTCCTGGTGCACCAGACAAGACTCGAACTTGCACGATCATCTCACATGCGCCTGAAGCATGCGCGTCTACCATTTCCGCCACTAGTGCAGTATCAATATGGTGCGCTAGACAAGATTTGAACTTGCACGGTGTAACCACACGCCCCTCAAGCGTGCGCGTCTACCAGTTCCGCCACTAGCGCATGTGATTATTATATAAAAAAATATTTGAAAATTTCAAGATTGTTGTATAATTTTTGCGTATGGAATTCAGAAAAATTATTAACGTGGCAGTAATTGCCCATGTAGATGCTGGAAAATCAACGTTAGTTGATGCGTTTTTAGCTCAGTCACATGTATTTAATGAACACGATGAAGTAGTTGATTGTGTAATGGACTCAAACGATCTTGAAAGGGAAAGGGGAATTACGATCTATTCAAAGAACTGTTCAATCAACTATCTTGACTATAAGATTAATATTGTCGATACACCAGGACATGCTGATTTTTCAAGTGAGGTTGAGAGAATCATCAAAACGGTTGATACCGTTATCCTGCTGGTAGACTCCAGTGAGGGCCCTATGCCTCAGACACGTTTTGTGTTGAAGAAGTCACTTGAGGCTGGTCTATGTCCTATTCTTTTAATCAACAAGATTGATAAGAAGGATGCCAGAGTAAATGAGGTTATTGATGAGGTTTATGAGCTTTTCTTAGATCTTGATGCCAATGACGCTCAGCTGGATTTCCCTATTCTTTATGGTATCGCCAGAGATGGTATTGTGCGTTATGATATGAATGATACAAATGAGGATATTAATCCTTTATTTGAGACTATAGTTAAGCATGTAGAACCTTATCCAAATCTGATGGATAAGAAGGTTAAGATGCAGGTAAGTGCTCTGGCCTATGATGACTATATTGGAAGAATTGGTATTGGCCGTGTCTATGAGGGTGTCATTAAGAGTAATGTAATGGTTACAGTCTGTGATGCCGATCAGAAGAAACAGGATCGTAAGATTGCCAATCTTTATCATTATGAGGGTTTAAATAAGGTTGCGATAAATGAGGCACAGTGTGGTGATATTGTGCTTATCTCTGGTATTGAGAATATTGAAATCGGCGATACAATCTGTGAGCTTGGAACAGTTGATCCAATGCCTCAGATTGATATTGAGGAACCTACTCTTTCGATGAATTTTATGGTTAATACTTCGCCATTCCAGGGAAAGAGCGGTAAATATGTTACATCGCGCAATATCCGTGACAGACTGCACAGGGAACTGGAGGTAAATGTTGGTCTAAGAGTTGAGGATACTGATTCTACGGATACTTTCAAGGTATCGGGAAGAGGTGAGCTTCATCTTTCGATACTGCTCGAGAATATGCGCCGTGAGGGCTATGAAGTGGCTGTATCACGTCCACAGGTTATTATGAAGACTATCAACCATGAGCTTTGTGAGCCTGTTGAGGAAGTAATCTGTTCAGTGCCTAATGAGTATTCAGGTACTGTCATCAATAAGCTTAATTTAAGAAAGGGTCAGATGATTGATATTCAGGATGAGGGTTCTTATACCAGAATTATTTATCATTCACCTACTAGAGGCTTAATGGGTTTCAGATCAGAATTTATCAATGATACCAAGGGTGAGGGGGTATTGGTCCGTAAGTTTATTGAGTATGCACCATTTAAGGGTGAGATTCCTCAGAGAAACTGTGGTGTACTTATTTCCTGTGATTCAGGCAAGGCCATGACCTATGCCTTGTGGAATATTCAGGAAAGAGGTCAGCTTTTCATTGGCGCCGGTACCGAGGTTTATGAGGGTATGATTATCGGAAAGTGTTCCAAGGATATGGACATGGAAGTTAATCCAATCAAGAATAAGAAGATGACAGCTGTCAGATCAACCGGTAATGATGAGGCTATGAAGCTGGTCCCACCAAAGATTATGTCTTTAGAGGAAGCTCTGGAATTTATTAAT
>JBJFHC010000077.1:0-1989 GCA_051893275.1 Erysipelotrichaceae bacterium
TATCTGGTCCATGAATATAGACCAAGACCTGTTATAGATGCCAACAAACAAAAAATAGCCAGCACTACAACTAACTCAACCAAAGTAAAACCTTTGTTCTTTACACCCTTTGACATATCTATTATTATACCTTATAAATATTGCTCAATTATGACAAACGCAACATAAAAAGAAGGCTGTATTTCTACAGTCTCCGGATAATTGTTATTTACCAAACCTTGCCAGCAGCTTTGCCATAGCCTCATCCATGGTAGGCTCCTGCTTCTTAGGCTTCTTATTGTATTGCTTCTTGCCGTTTGCACGCTGCTTATTCAGCTGATCTCTTTTAGCCAAGTCATCTAATGATAATAGAGATAACTGAACTCTGCCCTTTTCCTCGTTGATTTCATAAACATAGACAGTCACAATATCATTGACCGATACTATCTCTGAAGGATGATTTACCTTCTTCATCGACATTCTTGAAATATGTACAAGACCATCCTCATGTAAACCAATATCCACAAATGCTCCAAAGTCGACTACATTTCTGACGGTACCATGCAGCTCCTGTCCAACAGTTAAATCTTTTAGCTCCAGGACATCAGACTTCAAGATTGCACCCTCAAACTGATCACGATAGTCTCTAAGTGGTGTTCTGATAGCTTCTTCAATATCCTTTAAAGTATATTCATCAATACCCAGGTCCTTTGTCTTTTCTTCTGGGAACTGTGCATCTGGTTCACCAAGCTTCTCAATACCACAGGCCTTCATCAGCTTATGAGTAGTCTCATATGACTCAGGGTGAATTGAAGTGGCATCAAGTGGCTCATCACCATCCACAATTCTCAAGAAACCGGCACACTGCGTAAAGGCTTTTGGACCCAGTTTCTTTACATTTAACAACTCCTGACGGTTGTTGAACTTACCGTTCTCATTACGGTAGTTTACAATCTCTCTGGCAATACCGGCATTTAAACCAGCTACATGGGTTAACAGCTCAACAGAGGCAGTATTTAAATCAGCACCTACACGGTTAACTACCTTCATGGTTGTCTCATCAAGTCTTTCTGATAACTGAGACTGTGGAAGGTCATGCTGATACTGACCAACACCGATTGACTTAGGATCAATCTTGATTAACTCAGGAAGTGGGTCTAACAGTCTTCTGGCAATTGAAACAGCCGATCTTTCTTCTACCTGCAGATCTGGGAACTCCTTACGGGCAGCTTCCTGGGCTGACCAGACAGAAGCGCCAGCTTCTGATACAATCGCATAAGAAGTATTTAAACCATTTTCCTTAATAACTTCCGCAACCAGCTTCTCAGATTCTCTGGATGCTGTACCATTGCCAATCGCAATCAGTTCAACCTTATAATCCTTAATTAATTTTAATAGCTTAGACTTAGAAACTGAAATATCCTCTTTCTTATTGCCTGAGGCAAAAGGATAAATCTTGGCCACTGTCAGCATCTTTCCAGTCTCATCCAGAACCGCCAGTTTACAACCATTATAGAAACCAGGGTCAAAGCCTAATACCGTTCTGCCCTTTAATGGAGGCTGTGACAACAATTGTTCCAGATTCTTGGCAAAGATTTCAATTGAGGCATCATGAGCTCGCTTTGAGAAATCAGAACGGATTTCATTTTCAACTGATGGCAATAATAATCTATCTAAACCATCATTGATGGCTGACTTCAGAATATCCTCAACATAAGTACCTGAAGTAATATAAGCCTTATAAGCCTCTTCCTGCAGTTCATTTACATCATAGGCAAATGATACTGTCAGTTTCTTCTCTTTCTCAGCTCTATCAATAGCCATAACACGATGATTGGCTAAAGTACTTAACTTCTCAGTATAGTCATAATACATTTCATAGACCTTGTTAGGATCCTCAATATCCTTCTTGGCCTTAGTCACAATGGAAGCTGATTTAAGTATTTCATCCTTAAATGCCCATCTGAGCTTGGCATTGTCCGATACCATTTCCGCAATAATATCCTTGGC
>JBJFHC010000077.1:2089-4305 GCA_051893275.1 Erysipelotrichaceae bacterium
TCATCAGTAAGCTTGCCCTGCTGCTCAATCAGATTTAGAACAGCCTCTTTTCTTTCCTTCAGATTAACCTCATACTGATATGATTTCTCAATTGCCAGCAGCTGTTCCTCATCCAGAGATCCTGTCTGTTCCTTACGGTAACGCGCAATAAATGGCACTGTATCGCCATTTTCGAGCATTTCCAGTGCTGCCTTAACCTGAGATACCTTGACCTTCAGTTCCTTGGCAATACTTAAGATAATCTCCTCATTCATTTTCGTTTTTCCTCCTTGTGATACTCAATATATCCTCAAATCCTATTTTCAGACCTTTATCTGAAACAAGGATCATATTGTCTCTGTCTACTTTTTTAACCTTTATTCTTTCACTTTTATAGCTTCCACCACTTTTATATTTATCTTCCACAAAATAGACAATATCAACTGTTTCATCTTTATGTTCACTAAGATAAACAAGTTCGCTGTTAACCTTATTCAGACTGTCCTCATCGATTTCAAACCTGTCAGATGTCTCTCTGCCGGTTTCATCAATCATCGAATCATAGCCCGTAAGTGCCGCAAAAGGTGAAAACTGGGCAGCTCTCTGGCTTTTTGACATTGGTGGATGTTTACCTGAAACAGGGCGCGCAAGCCCTATTATATCATCATATCGGCTCATGCCCTATGTCCTCCTATCGATTCATTACGTTCAATAGTTGTAGCTCCTTCTTCAAGTGAATTGGCTCTTAGTACGGCATTCTTGCCATACTTGCCCTTAATCTTGATTAAAGCTTCCTGCAGATTCTTCTCCTTCTTCAGATCACTTTCAGCTATTACACTTACTTCCTCATCGGAAAAAAGATCTATCTGACTTCCCGCTTTCTTTGGATGATTATTGTAGGGATAAATATGATTGGCTGTAATATTTAATCTTCTTACACCAAGACTTTTATCAGTTATTCTGTCAAACAGTTTTAGTGTTGCCTCCCTGATCAGTTTAGAACTGGAAGTAAATAAATCCAGATTGATTGAACCATGAGCACTCTTAGGCACATTTCGGCCATATCGGTCTTTTTCAACCTTGCCCTTATAATCCTTTAAAGAATCAATATCATAACCAATATTCAAGACAATCTGATCACAGACCACATTCTTCTTAACCAGATCTAAACTAAGTAGTTCTGCCATCTCCTTAATAATCAGTCTGGTCTTTTCATAGCTGTAGCTCTCTTTTAATACCTGCCCAGAACAGATAGACTGATTCTCTGGAACATAGGACTTAATATCCTTAATCTCCACATTCTCATATCCCCAGGCATGATCAATAATCAGCTCCGCATTAACCCCAAACAGCTTATAAAGAAAATCCTCATTGATTAAAGACATCCTGGCTACATCACCCATCGTATGCATACCATTGTCATTAAGCTTACTGGCTATACCCTTACCTATTCTCCAGAAATCAGTCAGCGGCTCATGTTCCCAGAACTCTCTGCGGTATGACATTTCATCAAGCTCAGCCAGCCTTACTCCGTTTTCATCAGCTTCCATATGTTTAGCCTTAATATCCATCGCAATCTTGGCCAGATACATATTGGTGCCAATACCACAGGTAGCCGTAATGCCCGTCTTATCATAAACTTCTTTGATCATCGTCATTGCCAGTTCTCTGGCACTCATTTTATAGGTATTGAGATAGCCCGTTACATCAATAAATACTTCATCAATACTATAAACGTGGATATCCTCCTTAGAAACATACTTCAGATAGATAGAATAAATCTTTGAAGAATAACGCATATAGTAAGCCATACGTGGCGGTGCAATATAGAAACTAAGTGCCGTTCTTATATCACTTTTTACCTCTTCATTAAAGAAAGACTCCCTTACAAACCTCTTAGCCTCCTTCAGTCTTTCACGATTAACCTCTTTAACTCTCTGATTAACCTCAAAAAGACGGGCTCTGCCGCTTATACCATAGGACTTAAGTGAAGGAGAAACCGCCAGACAGATAGTCTTCTCGGTTCTTGACTCATCAGCCACAACCAAATTAGTGGTCAGAGGATCAAAACCACGCTCAACACACTCCACTGAGGCATAAAAAGACTTTAAATCAATCGCAATAAAGGTCGACACCCCTTAATTATAGACTTTAGCTAAACAAAATAAGAGACTTGACATTTCCTGTTTAAAACTATGTCAGAATATGTGATGAATATGAAATAATAAAAACACATA
>JBJFHC010000078.1:0-4250 GCA_051893275.1 Erysipelotrichaceae bacterium
GACTTATCCACATATAAGGCATTGTTTGTGATCATTTCTTTGAAGTTCTGTTTAACTCTTATTTCTCTTGCCATATTATCCTCCTTTGTTTTCTATATTATACCTTATAATCTATGTGTTTATCGGGACACAAATTAAAAAGCGGCATCTTTAGACACCGCATAATTCTTAGATATTCTCGTGATCATCAAAGATATTGTAGACATTAGAAACCGGAGTATGGTTAGAAATGGAATAAATAATCTTTGACAGCATCAGTCCAACTGAGAGCTGCTTAACCTTGGTAGTCTTGGCCTTGGCTTCTTCGCTTAGTGGAATAGAATTTGTGCAGACAACTTCCTTAATAACTGAGCCCTCAATTTTTTCTAAGGCATCCTTAGAGAAAATACCATGGGCAATGGCCACATAAATATCACCAGCCCCGTTTTCCTTAAGAAGCTTGGCAGCGCCGATTAAAGAACCGCCGGTATCACACATATCATCCACAATGATGCAATCCATGCCATTTACATCACCCAGGACATTAGTAGTCTCGCAGACATTAGGTCTAGGACGTCTCTTGTCACAGATGGCCAGAGAACAGTCCAGTCTCTCGGCAAATCTTCTGGCACGGGTTGTGCCACCATGATCTGGTGAAACAATAACTGTTTTATTCAGATTGATTTCTGGCTTGTTGCCAAAATACTGAGCCATCATTGGAATTGATGTAATATCATCAGCCGGGAAGGAGAAGAATCCCTGAATCTGGGCAGCATGCAGATCAATTGTAACTACACGGTTACAGCCGGCTGCTTCCAGCAGATCAGCTACCAGTCTGGCTGTGATTGGCTGTCTTGGCTTAGCCTTGCGGTCCTGTCTGGCATAACCATAGTAAGGAATGATGCAGACAATTTCTTTTGGCGAAGAACGCTTAATGGCGTCAATAGCCACCAGAAGTTCCATCAGCTTCTCATTTACTGGCTTATAGGTAGACTGTACCAGATAAACCATCTTGCCACGAATACTCTCGTTGAGTTCCACAAGAGTCTCGCCGTCCGCAAAGTGGTTAACTGTCAGCTTTCCTGGTTCAAGATTCAGGTAACCACAGATTTCCTTAACAAGCTCACAATTGGCTGTTAAAGAAAATACAATAGTTTCATTCATTTAAATACCCCCTAAAATGACTTAATCGCTATTCTCTAAATCTTCAACAGTTCCCGAAATCACCGTTGAATATTCGACTACCGTATTGGCTTTTATCTTACTGAATTTATCAATCTTTGACTTCTTAATCTGGCCATGGGCCTCAATCACTACATCATCCATAATTTCACAGTCCCGATGAATATGCACATAAGGACCAATATTGGAGCGGTTACAGATCATTGAATTAGTAATATAAGAAGCCTTGATTCGATTATCGTTGCCCAGTATCACATTCTTCAGATAAGTACCTGATGTAAGCACATTATTCTTGCCTATCAGACACTTACCCTCAATAACTGTATTTGGATAAATAACTGTATTCTTATCAATAACTACATCCTGAGAAATATAAGTATTATTTGGATCTAAAATCTTTACTCCCGATAAAACATGCTTCAGATTAATACGGTCCTGAATCAGCTTGGAAACCTTAATCACATCAAGCGTATTATTGACTCTGACACTCTGCTCAACCTCAACATCCAGAAAACGGAAATCAATATTCTCAAAATCCTCAAGACGCTCATTCGGCAACATAAAAAATGCACACGCGCCATCGGCATCTATGCTGACAGCTCCATCTGCATCATCACTGTTCAATAAATTCAAATATTCCCTCTTGGTTACCAGAGGATAAAAAGGCGAAAGAAGAAGACACTTGCCTTCATTATCCCTTAAATCATTGATCGCATCTTTTACATTCTCATATTTAATGACGCCCTTGATAGAATCATCAAAAGAACCACATAAATAAATCTTATCCAGATCCAGTCGATTAAGCTCCCTTAAAGTATAATCAATTAACATCTTGCCCAATATAAAAGACTTCGCAAGATTTAACTCATAATCATTCTTAATAAATATAATCGCGCTGTTCATGCTTAATATTGTATCACTAAAAATACATTAATTAATAAATAACATGTTCCAGACTGCTATACTCCTCAAACAGCTCCAGGCAGGCCTGTCTGTCCATTTCAATCAGATAATCTCTAAAAGCCTCTCGACCGCCAAACATCTCATCGAACTTGGCATCTCTGAATCCAATTATTTCATTATCCTCGATGGTGCAGCCATAATATATCACATCAATATTGGCCCACATCGCCGCTGCCAGACACATTGGACAGGGCTCCCCGGTTGTATAGAGTGCTGAACCAGATAAATCATAGGTCCCAAGATTCTTCTCAGCATCCCTGATGGCACTGATTTCCCCATGAGCAGTCGAATCATTATTTATAAGCACCATATTATGTCCCTGGCCTATAACTTTGCCATCCTTGACAATTACACTGCCAAAAGGACCGCCATGATGGTTATAGATGCCCTGCCTGGCCTCATCGATGGCCATATTCATATATTCATTTTCGGCATTATAAGCTTTTTCTGGAATTTTCACCGAACTGCTTTTACAGCCGCCAAATATTAACAGACATAAACATAAAACAATTATTCTTTTCATTTTAATACCTCTATCATTATTTTAACATCATGCATACTTAATGACATCAAGATTCATAATGGTATACACAAGCTGAACAGTCATAATACACCAGATGATCGGCTCGCAGAATATTACGGCATTATAGCCAAAAAACGGAATCAATACAAAACAGAACACAATCTTGCCGGCACACTCAATAAAAGAAGAAATTAACGGTACAAATTTTTCTCCCAGAGCCTGCAGAGAATTACGGGTTGTCAATAGCGGTCCCAGAACTCCAAAAAAAGGCGCAGCCACCAGAATATAGTAATAGGCATTGTTTAAAACAGTTCCCTCACTTGAACCTGAGACAAAGGCCACCAGCTGTCTGCCAAAGATAAATGTCAGTACCGTAATAAATAAAGCCAGAATCGCATCAATAATATAAGTATAAATCAGTGCTTTCTTAATTCGCTTAAATTCACCTGCCCCGGCATTGAGTCCCACAAATGTCGGCATAGCCAGCGAAATACCCAGTATCGGCATCATAGTGATATTGTAGACCTTTCTGCCGGCCTGATGAGCCGCAATTGTCAAAGTACCCAGGCCATTAATTCCATACTGCAGAATAACTGAACCTAAAGATACCACGCTGGACATAAATCCCATTGAAAGACCCTGCAGGGTCATTTCCTTCAGTAATCCCTTCCCAATACGGAAATCACTTTTATCCGGAATCAGTTCCTTACGTTTAATTAAAATATAAATCAGACAAAGAAATGCCGAAATGCCCTGGGCAATAACGGTCGCAATGGCTGCCCCTTCAATACCCATTTTAAATATCCCGATAAAACAGTAGTCAAGTACTATATTAATCACAGAAGAAACAATCAAAAAAACCAGTGGACGGAAAGAATCACCAACCGCTCTTAAAATACCTGAAAAAAGATTATAGGCAAAAATAAAGACGGAATAAACAATAATTATCACAATATAGCTTCGAGCTTCAAGATAAATATCGTTCGGTGTCTTCAGAATACTCAATATTTCATCAATATAAACATAGCCAAGTAACGCAATAAGCACCGCATAAAAGAAACCTATCATCAAAGTACCAGCCACTGATTTCCTCAGCATGTTTCCATCACCCGAACCAAAATACCTGGATGTAACCAGCGTAAGTCCGGTTCCTATGCCATTGGCAAAACCAATCAAAAGCTCATAAACCGCACCAACTGAACCAATGGCTGCCAGCGAAACATCACCCAAAAAACGGCCGATTATAAAGGTATCAGCCGTATTATAGAAAGTCTGAAAAAGATAAGACACAAATAATGGAATCGAAAACACAATAATCGATTTCATTATCGGTCCATGAATGAGATCTACATTTTTCATAACTACTTCAGAATTCTGGTATGTCTCACCAGATAATTTGTCCTCTTAAATTTACGATAAAGATATTTAATAAATTTCTCATCCTCACTTAAAGTAAAGACTGAAGAACCCGAACCTGACATCAGAGAAAAATCAGCACCATATTCCAGCATCTTATTCTTAATATTCTCTATCTCCGGAACCAGACTTATGGCAGCTTCTTCCATCGAATTGCCCAGATAATCTTTAAAGTCATCACCATTTC
>JBJFHC010000078.1:4350-5733 GCA_051893275.1 Erysipelotrichaceae bacterium
AATTTAACTGAAAACTTATCATCGATATTAAACTCATTACGCATCAGTTCCAGTGCCTTATAGATTGTATTGGACTCATTAAACTTCAGAAAAGACTGATTGCATTCAAAACTGTCCTCATATGCCCGGTTAATCTCTACATCATCATAAAAATCAATAGGCAGAAATACCGACTTAAGGGTATGATAGCCATCCTCTCTTTTCCCACAGATATCTAATGAAAGATTAATCTTTCCATAAGCCTTTAATCGCATCTTAACACCTCATACATCCTGATAAAGTCATTTAGCTCAAGCTCCTGCGCCCGAACATTTTCCTTTAACTCACACTTATTATACAGATTCTCTATCCTTTCCTTATCAAGAAAATCCTTCAGATTATTATTAAGTGTCTTCCTTCTCTTAGTAAAACACTTATCAATAAACTCAAAAAGACCCTTCTCATATTCAAAATCCCTTACTCTTTTTGGTGTAAAAGACACAATAGCCGAATCAACCTTTGGTGCAGGATAGAAACAGGTCTTCTTCACATTCATCTCCATCTTCACCTCAAAAAGATACTGCACAATAATGCTTAAAGAATTATAGTCCTCACTGTTTACCTCAGCCACAAAACGGTCACAGACCTCTTTCTGAACCATTACCGTAATCTTATTGAAATCAATCCTGCTGTTAAAAAGCTTAAAAAGAATCGGTGTAGTCACATAATAAGGCAGATTGGAGGCAATATTAAGCTTCATATTTTCATATATACTTAAATCAGTATCCAGAAAATCCTCCAGTATGACCTTAAACCTCTTTTCATCCCTAAACTCATCAGTCAGAATGTTATACATATCCCTGTCTATTTCATAAGCCGTAACATCTTTTGAATACTTCAATAAATGCTCAGTCAGTGCCCCCAGTCCTGGTCCTATTTCAATAGTTGGCAGATTTTCATCACAGGCAATCCGGGCAATCTTATCAACCACATTATCATCAATAAGAAAATTCTGCCCGAATTTCTTCTTCGCAAAACCTTCTCCCAGTTTATTTTTTACATATGTTAAATTAGCTCTTGCCATATCTCTTCCCTGCCAAGTCCCAGCATATTCAGACGCTTAAACAAAGTCTTGCCATTACATTTGCCAAGATGATAACGCCTGTTAAGCTTATCCCTTAATTCAGCTGAATTTTCTCTTCCACTTAATCCCAGATCCAGAAAGTCATTATAGCTCAATGTTTCCTTACTCTCTGTATAAGTAATAAGATTACTTAGTGCCTCTTCAAGAATCTCTTTAGAAGCATGTTCAATTCCCACCTTCTTTGAAGTTCGGGCATCTTCTTTTAACACAAAGGCATTCTTTAGACCCTTTATTGAATAATTAAGCTTCCTTCGAATATT
>JBJFHC010000078.1:5833-18012 GCA_051893275.1 Erysipelotrichaceae bacterium
ATCTTAACTTTCTTTCCATATTTCTCTAAAACCGAAGCATCATCAGTAACCCCATTAAAGTCAACATTCTCATAGGCCTCTTTAAGAACTTCAGTTCTAAAACCCTGAGGAGTAAGCGCGTTATATAGATACTGCCTCTCAGGTGTTGACACAATATAGCCATCCCTTACTTCCTTGATAGTATCAATAGTCTTATTGACCAGTATGGCACCATCCTCATTAAGAAGTTCTTTTTTAAGCTTATCAATATCATCACCGGTCACAAAAGGACGGGCTCCATCATGAATCAGCACATATTCACTCTCGACAAGCTTCAAACCATTAAGCACTGAATCATAGCGGTTCTGTCCACCTGATGTTTTAATTACTCTTTCGTTGTTAAAAGGCAGCTCCTCATTTAAAACCACAATAACTTTTTCACAGTCTTCATCATCAAGAAAAATATCACAGGACTTCTCAAGAACAGTTTTGCCATCCTTCATTTTATAAAGAATCTTATTGTAGCCAAGATCGGCTCTATTACCCTTACCGCCACCCAGTACTATTGCCTGATATTTCATAAAACCTCGTTAATAAGCTTTGCCATATCATTTGGCAGCTCACATTCAACTTCCATATTCTCCTCTTTTAAAGGATGATAAAAATCAAGAATATCGCCGATTAAACCCATTCTCACAAGAGACTTATCCCTTACACCATATAAATCATCATTGATGATAGGATAGCCACATGAAGAAAGATGAACTCTGATCTGATGAGTACGGCCGGTATCCAGTATGCATCTTAAAACAGATATACCGTTTCTGCTTCCCAGCAGTCTAAATTTAGTCAAAGCACTCTGACCATTTTTAGAAACCACTCTTTTCTTAGAGTCGTGTCTGTCCTTGCCTATTGGCTTATTGACCGTAAATGTTTCCTCATCTACCTTAGCCTTCACAAAGGCCAGGTACTGCCTTCTGATCTGACTTTCTGCCATCAGCTTATCCAGAAGCGGCTGAAATATCTCGGACTTCGAGAACATCACAAGACCCGTAGTTTCTTTGTCTAATCTGTGAACGGGCTGCACATCAATATATGGCTTATCAAGATAGTAATCCTTAACCATATCACTTAATGTTTCCTCATCATTTCCATCGCCATGAACAAGCACTCCTTTGGGCTTAAATACTACAAGAATTATTTCATCCTCATAGACCACCTGAAGCTTATTGTAGCTTGGCTTATATTCATGCATATAGGGATATAACTCTATTTCAATATTCAGACCACAGATATCATCTTCACGCTTTACAGGATTATTATCCATGGTAAGCCACTTGTTCTGAATCAATAGATGCTGAATCTTTTTGGAAGGAATATAGGCATCCAGAAATTCCTGGATAGTCTTCACAAAAAGCGAATCAATTTTAATAATCAGTTTCTTATCTTCTAAATAATAATTCATAAAAATCCTTTTTTAAAAAGAGAATAAGATAAACTTATCCTCTACTTATTAACTACATCTGTAAGCTTGCGCTGCAGCTCAGCCTCAATCTTTCTGAGTTCAACCTGGGCTTCGGCACGCTTCTTGCGTCCATCTTCCTGAATATGCTGAACCTCTTCCAGCGTCTCAATCAGCTTCTTGTTGGTATCGGTGAGAGTCTCAATATCCACAATACCTCTTTCAGCCTGCTTAGCTGTCTCAATGGTAGCCATCTTCAGATTGGCTGCGTTTTCCCTTAACATCTTATTGGTCATCTCGGTAACTTCATTCTGGGCTTTTAAAGCTTCCTTAGAATGGTTGATACCCAATGCGATAAGCATCTGTGACTTCCATAAAGGAATAGTATTCACAATAGTAGACTGAATCTTCTCTACCATCTGCGTATCATTGTTCTGAACAAGTCTGATCTGTGGTGCCATCTGCACACTTACCATTCTGGTCAGTTCCAGATCATGCAGCTTCTTTTCAAAACGGTTGATGGAATTTGACAGATCGTTGGCAGCCTGGGCATCCTCAGGTGCGCCAGTCTTAGAAGCTTTTTCCAGAGCCTTAGGCAGATCTTCATTCTTATATTTATCCAGGGCCTTATAGCCAGCCAGAATATACATGGTCAGTTCCTTCAGATTGGTCTGATTCTTGGCATAAAGCTGATCGAGCAGTGAGATATCTTTTAACAGAGTAACCTGATGTTCCTCCAGAATATCAACAATCTTATTAACATTTTTCTCAGCTGAATCATATTTAGTCTTCAGACCCTCAACAGAGTTGGAAGTCTTCTTGAACATCTTCGAGAAGAAACCTTCATCTTCCTTAACTTCAAAACCCTTAAGTTCATTCACCAGGGAACTGAGTATCTCACCAACATCACCAGTTTCCTTAGACTTAACCTTGTTCAGGGCATTCTCCGAGAAATCAGCTACCTTGTTTTGCGCAGCGGCACCATACTGTAAAATGGCGTTGGTCTGTGTAATATCAATCTGTTTTGAAAAATCCTCCACCATCTTCTTTTCTTCAGCACTTAAACCTGAATCATCAAGTTTGGCTGCATCAACAGTTACCTGTACTTCTTCTTCCTTAACTTCTTCTTTTTCTTCCTCGACAGCTGGGCTTTCCAGTGTCAGTGTAATCTTTTCCTCTTCCATTTTAGTCCTCCAGACACCCTATTATTTCTAAGATTCTATTTAAATCCTCAGTTCCATTATAATGTATCACGATACGCTTTGAATCAATTTCTGTCTTTGTCGAAAGCTTATTTTCCATAATTGAACGCACATTGTCAATAAAAGGATCACTTTCCTTCTCTTTTTTAACTTTGACCGGCTTTTCTTTAACCAGCTTCTCCATGTCACGGACGGAAAGATCTTCCTTCATGGCTCTTTTGGCCAGTTCTATCATCTTTTCTTCATCTTCAAGACTCAATAATGCCCTGGCATGACCATAGCTTAATTTACCTGTATTAACCATATCCTGAACCTCTTCAGGCAGTTTTAATAGTCTTAAGATGTTAGTGATATAGGGACGTGACTTGCCGATTCTTTCAGCCAGCTTCTCTTGCGTATAGCCAAGCTTCTCAATTAACTGTTCATAAGCTCCGGCTTCTTCCAAAGGTGACAGGTCTTCACGCTGAATATTTTCCAGGATGGAGATTTCCATCATCTGGGTATCATTAAATTCCACGACAATTGATGGAATATCACTCATTCCGGCAATCTTTGAAGCTCTTAGTCTTCTTTCGCCCGCAATCAGTTCATAGCCGCCCACTGATTTTCTGACCAGTATCGGATTAAAGACGCCATGTTCCTTAATAGAAGCCGCCAGATCATTTAAGGCTTCCCTGTCAAATGTTTTTCTTGGCTGATAGGGATTAGGTCTTATTTCATCAAGTGAAATCTTTACGGCCTGACTTCCATCAGCTGGCGCATTTATGTCATTTAAAACCGAAGAAAAATTCTCCCCGAAAATCTCATCAAGTCCCTTTCCCAGTTTCTTTGTCTTTGCCATAAAACCTCCTATGCGTTATTATCAAGCACTTCCTTGGTCAGCGCGACATAGGCCCTGGCCCCCTCACAGTTCATATCATAGTCATAGATTGACATGCCGGCACTTGGTGACTCGGAAATCTTGACATTTCTTGGAATATAGGTCTTATAGGCCTTCTCCTTAAAATGCTTATAGACATCCTGAGCTACATCAGCACTCAGTCTTGTACGGGCATCATACATCGTTAAAAGAATACCCTCAATCTTTAACTGTGGATTAAAAAGCTTCTGCACAACCCTGATGGTCTGTAAGAGTAAAGATACACCTTCCAGAGCATAATATTCACACTGCACCGGTATAAGCACCGATGAGGCAGCGGTTAAAGCGTTGGTATTCAATAAACCCAGAGAAGGCGGACAGTCCACAATAATAAAATCATAATTATTCTTGATAGGTTCAAGCACTTCTTTAAAACGCTTCTCTCTTTCGCCCTCAATGCCTGCCAGTTCCAGATCGGCTCCTGCCAGATTGATATTGGCTGGCATCAGATCCATATTAGGCCTTTTAAGATGCCTGATGGCATCGCTCACCAGACACTGCATCGATAATGCTTCATAAACAGTATTTTCATCAGGCTTAACCGTATAGCCCAGACCGCTGGTGGCATTGCCCTGCGGGTCAAAGTCCACCAGAAGCACTCTCTTTTTTGTATAAGCCAGTCCGGCTGCCAGATTTATCGCCGTGGTAGTTTTGCCTACACCACCCTTCTGATTGGCAATCGCAATTATTTTTGTCATATATCCACCTACTTCTTTATCTTAATCTCAATCTTGATATAGTCCTCATACTCTCGGGTATTAAAATCTATATCAATGCCCACCTTTTTACAGTCCTCATAAGTCTTCTTAAAAGTATTAAGCGCAATCGCACCCGAAGCCCCAACGCCCTTAATATGACTCTTATTCCCCAGACTCTTAATATATTCCTCAGTCTTGGCCACATTATACTTACGGTTCACAATAACCAGAAATACATCTTCAATCTTATCTTCTTCAACCTTCAATAAAGCTCGGGCGTGTCTTTCCGTAATAGTTCCATCAATTATGGCATTCTGGACATATTCAGGAAGCTTCAAAAGCCTCAGCTTGTTGGCAACCGTACTCTGCTTATAGCCCAGTCTTCTGGCCAGCTCAGCCTGGGTGATATCTTCTTCATCCATTATCTTCTGCATGCCTAAAGCCACATCTATCGCATTCAGGTCCTGGCGCTGCAGATTCTCAATCAAAGCCAGCTTAGATACTTCTTCTTTATTAGCTCCAGAGAGCACAATCGCATCGATTTCCTCATATTCCAGATACCTTGAAGCCCTGAGTCTTCTCTCCCCCATCACCAGCTCATACTTTCCGTTATCTTTGAGATAAACCGTAATCGGTGTCAGAAGACCATCATTCTTGATTGACTCAGCCAGACGGATGATTGATTCATCATAAAAATCGAGTCGCTTACCCGTATTTTCATTTTCTATATCTTTGATTTTCAATCTAACTATTTCTGACATATCGGACCCTTTTTAATCAAACTGTAGCTTCTGGGATACTTATTTATCGTCTTCTTTTTCTTCCTGAAGAAAGAAATAATTCGCATTGAACCATCGCTCAGACTCTCATTATAAGTATCTTCTACTTCAAAACCCATGGAATTTATCGCATAAGCGGCATTTTCAATTTCACTTAAACCATCTTTTCCTCTAAGCGCAATGAAACAGCCATCTAATTTTACCATAGCTCCACACAATTCAATCAGCGCATTTAAATTTGTCACCGCCCTGGCTGTCACATAGTCATAAACCTCACGATGCTTCTTACTGTAGTCCTCAGCCCGGACATTAAGTACTTCAATATCCCTTAAGCCAAGCTTATCAATGAGCTCATTTAAAAATACACAGCGCTTATGAAGCGGTTCAATCAGTACAACCTTAAGTTCAGGATAGGCTATCTTTAAGACCACACCGGGAAAACCGGCTCCTGTACCTACATCGACAAGCGTTCCTTTCATATTACGATACTTACTTAAAAGAAGCGAATCATAGAAATGCTTCTCAACTATCTCAGAGTAATCAGTAATTGCCGTGAGATTAATTTTTTCGTTATACTCCACCAGAAAATGAGCATAAGTATCAAACTGATCAAGCTGTTCATCACTTAATTTAACAATCTTGTTTAAATCCTTTAATTCCATCTAAACTATTATATAATACATCTCGAGGTAAACTTATGGCTAAAGAAACAATAAACGCAAAACAATTAACCGGTATAAATATATACCATACTAAGAATCAGACTATTTACTACAATAATCTGACCAAAACTGCTTATATTATTACTAATTCTACTGTCTCAAAATGGTCAACCTGGTCCCTAAGAATTCCGGGTGTTCTTTTTGGAACCTGCATGCTGATCGTGCTGGGTGTAAATCTCTATTTATCCCTGGCAATAGGTCTAGTTGCCTATGGTGTTCTGACTTTTATGTTCTACACCCGATTCCTGCCATCGCTGGCCGTCAACAACAATTTTAAAAAGCCTGCCAGTCAGGGCTTTATCCGTGATACTGCCAGGCGTTTTGAACTATCATCTTTATTCTTTATTTCCATTATCTGTCTGGTATTTGCCATTACAACCCTGTTCAATATCTTCAGACAGGGTATCCCAGATCTGGCCAGATATATCAATATTGCCATTGGCGTGGTATTCATCCTGATTGCCGCCTTCTTTGGCTATATTGCCTATATCAAGAAAAAAGAAAATATCAAAGAAAACTAAAATGCTTAAAAGCCAGAAAAAGACCATCCTGATCCACATCAGCGGTTATATAGCTGGCTTTTTCTTTTACCTCAGCCGAGGCATTGCCCATGGCAACCGACTCATCGCAAACCTCAAACATCGGTATATCAACTGCCGCATCGCCAAACGCAATTGTCTTAAAGCCTTCTTCTTTTAACATATTAATGGCTTTAGCCTTAGAGACATTATTTACTCCTACGGCACCATAAAGGGCATGTTCACCCTTGCCACCCCAGGTATCAACCTTCAGGTCCTTAAACTCCTCTTTTGCCTTTAAATAATCACTGTAGTCATTTAACACAAAGGCTGTCTTATTGACATCGTCACGATAAAGATTCTCTCCCTCATGCCAGTATGGCATAAAAGGCATCTCGCCCATTTTACTTAAGTCAGCACTAACTCCATGTTCATAGCGCCAGCGGGCTATTTTTGACCTTTCAAAATAATCATCCGAAAGATACATGCCCGAGTTACATTCAAGACGGAAAGCCAGCTTATTGTCCTTGCACCAGTTCACAAAATGGGTGCATTCTTCTAAACTTAAAGTTTTATGATAGATGGTTTCACCCTTTGAATAAATATAACAGCCATTGCCGCCAATTATGCCAGTCAGCTTCACGCCAAGATTCCTGGCTTCAATCTCGGCCAGGGAACAGCCGGTACAGACATAAACCTCATGACCATTTTGAAGAGCCTTTTCTACCGCCAGTCTGGCACTTGGCGGCAGTTCAGCTTTATAGTTAATCAAAGTTCCATCAATATCTAAGAATATCTTATAGAACATCCAGATCACTTCCCTTAGATTTAATTACTTTCTTCATCCACTCAAAAGAATCCTTCTTATACCTTTTTAAAGTACCATTGCCCTTATCGTCCATATCAACATAGATAAAACCATAGCGCTTCTTCATTTCGCCAGTGGTAAGTGATACAAGATCAATTGGACCCCACATCGTGTAGCCAAAGCATGGCACCTTATCAATATTTATCGCATCTCTGATCTGTTCAAAATGATCTCTTAAATACTCCATGCGGTATCTGTCGTGAATACTGCCATCCTCTTCCAGCACATCAGCTGCCCCAAGACCATTTTCAATCACAAACAGTGGCTTCTGGTAGCGGTCATAAAGTTCATTTAGACAGTATCTTAAACCCAGAGGATCAATTGGCCAGCCCCAGTCAGTTGAAGGAAGGTGCGGATTCTTTTCGCCGCCCATAATACCCATTGGGTCCATGGAAGTAAACTTTTCAGCTTGCACAATAGTACTTCTATAATAGGAGAAACTCACAAAATCAAGCGGATACTTTGCCAGTATTTCTTCATCACCCTCTTCGATCTTAATGTTTACTCCCTTTCTTTTGAAGATTTCATTTGTATAGCCAGGATATTTGCCTCTGGCCATTACATCGATAAAGAAATAATTCTCTCTTCTGTGACTGTACCAGGCAAAAACATCCTCCGGCCTACAGCTGGCTGGATACATTTCAGACATCGCAAACATCGCACCAAACATCGAATCCTTCATCATTTCATGACCCAGCTTGATTGCCAGGGAAGAAGCCACAAACATATGATGCTCAGCCTGATAGAAAACCGAAGGCGTCATCTTATGCACACCAATCTTAGAATAACCGTGGATGGCATTTAGTTCATTGAAAGTCAGCCAGTACTTTACCCTGTCACCATAATTTTCAAATAATGTTTTACAGTACTTCAGATAATAATCGATAAGCACACGATTATTCCAGCCATCATATTCCCTGGCCAAGTGATCAGGCATTTCATCATGACAGATAGTAATTAAGGGCTCCATTCCATATTTAAGACACTCATCAATCACATCGGAATAAAACTTAATACCCTCCTCATTTGGCCTGTCTTCTTCTCCGGTTGGATAGATTCTTGACCAGCAGATAGAGAATCTGAAGACATTAAAACCCATCTCGCCCATTAAGGCAATATCCTCTTTGTAGTGATGATAAAAATCTACGGCCTTATGACTTGGATAATACTGGTCATCATAAAGCTTAGCTTCAGCACCTTCCGGGAAAGTCTCAAGTGAATTAACCGTTCCTCTTGAGCCATCCTTAAGTTCAAGGGTAATCTGCCTTTTAACACCAAATGAGCCATCAGTCACAAAATCCTGAGAGTTCAGTCCTCTTCCACCTTCATTAAATCCACCTTCAAACTGAAAGTCAGCTGTTGCGCCACCCCACAAAAAATTATCGGGAAAGCTGTTCTTTTTCATAAAACTTTTTTCTCCTTTTGTTTAATCCTTAATTAAATTCTAACTAAACAACAGGAAGCACTCCACACAGATTATTTCCCAAACAATGTAGAAAAAAAGAAGCACTTAAGCTTCCTCAGTACCATAGATCCGATAGAACGAAGGCGTTGAACCATAATTCATATATACCGAACCAATAACCGTTGTGTTGTTGATATTGCCATGTAAAGCTGAGTCACCACCCAGATACACTGCCCAGTGCTGCATCCCCAAGCCCCCATCGCTGTAGAAGATGACATCACCTGGCTTGATTTCATCGATTGAAACCTGATAAGTGTTATACATTGAATAGCCTGAACCAAAGTAGGCAGTCAGGAAAGCCTGAGCCACCTTGTCGCAGGAACCCTTCATGCCGATAAACTGCTTAGCCAGTTCAATGGCATCCATCTGGGCATGGCCTTTTTCTTCTCTTAAAGCGTTATTAAGCCCGGCCTTGCGTGAGGCAAAACGGGTAATTGAACGAACATAGTCATTCCATTCATCCTCATCCAGTACACTGAAATTAAGCGTTGCGGTCTGACAGTTTCCATCCGGATCTACGCCCAGAACCTTGATTTCATGTTCCCCTGGTTCCATATGATCGGCCTCGTCCGCAAAAGAAATAATACGGATGTTCTCATTTAAAGTCTCAACATAATGTCTTAACTGAACTTCTTCACCCTCTACTACTTCAAAGTTATTTTCAATAATACTGAAAAGCTCTACACTTTCAGTTTCCTTAATCTCTTCTTCATCTGCCAGTATCGCAGTACTTCCCACCATCATCAAAATGGCGAATAAACATCTAAAAAACTTCATACCTTTAGTATTATGAAGAAATAAAGCCCGTCTGTCAAACAAACGGGCCAATGTAAGCCTTTTCAGCACAATTTTCACATAATTATCCCAAATTATGCTGCCTCAAATAGATAGCCAGAACCTGAATATCACTTGGATTTATACCACTTATTCTGGAAGCCTGGCCCAGGCTTAAAGGCTTAATCTGATCAAGTTTCTGTCGGGCTTCCAATGCCAGATTGTCAATATTTTTATAATCCAGATCAGCCCTTAACTTAATGTTATCCATCTTTAACATCTTCTCGGCTTCTTTTCTGGCCTTATCGATATAGCCCTCATATTTAATCTGAATCTCGGTATTTTTAGAGATTCCAGAATACTCCTCTTTCTTATCTAACAGTTCCAGTATCTTAAATAATTCCACACCTGGTCTTTTAACAAGCTCATAGGCATTATAGGACTTATTATTTTCTGTCTCAAAGCCTAGAGAATTAAGATATTCATTAATACCTGTTTCATAGGAAACCCTGGTATCTTTTAAATAATCCTTTAATTCACTTATCTTGTTTTCATCATTCAGATAACGCTTATACCTGGTTTCACTGATCAGACCATTCTCATAGCCATATTTAATAAGTCTTTCTTCCGCATTGTCATGTCGCATCAAAAGACGATATTCGCTTCGGGAAGTCAATAATCGATATGGCTCCTTTGTACCCTTGGTGACCAGATCATCAATCATAACCCCAATATAGGCCTCATCTCGTTTTAATATTAATGGTTCCTTATTATCAAGCTTTCTTAAGGCATTGATGCCAGCCATAATACCAAGACCGGCTGCCTCCTCGTAGCCGGAAGTACCCAGAATCTGTCCACCGATAAATAAACCCTCAATCTCCTTCATCTCAAGATTGGCCTTAACCTGCAGAGGATCAATGGCATCATATTCAATGGCATAGGCATATTTAACGATTTCCGCATTTTCCAGTCCAATTAATGAATGCACCATTTCTTCCTGCACATCACGAGGCATGGAAGTAGAAAAACCCTGCACATAAGTCAAGTCAAGTCCTCTGGCAATCGGTTCCAGAAAAAGCTGATGCCTCTCCTTGTCACTAAAACGGACAACCTTGTCTTCAATTGAAGGACAGTATCTTGGCCCTACCCCTTTTACAACGCCTGAATACATTGAAGATTTATTCAGATTGTTTCTGATTATCTCCAGAGTCTTAGGAGTAGTATAAGTCAGATAACAGGGAAGCTGATCCTCAAAAGGCAGCAGATCCTCGCTTTCCTCAGAAAAACGCAGTTTTTCATTGGTGCCAGGTTCATACTGAGTCTTTGAGAAATCAATGGTTGATGACTTAACACGTGGTGGAGTTCCGGTCTTTAATCTGAACAGCTTAATACCATTTTTTCTTAAAGATTCACTTAAGTTTTTAGTAGTTGGCTCATGATCTGGACCCTCTGATACCACCTCAGCTGATATCATCGTGCAGGAATCCATATAGGTACCGGTAGTTAATATCACGACTTTGCTTAAAAGTTCACCTTTATTCTGCAGCTTAACACCTCTTATTTTTTTATCCTCAACGATAATCTCTTCACAGATATCCTCAATTACCTCCAGATTATCCGTATTAAGACAGATATCCCGCATCATCTTTGTGTATGCTGGCTTATCAGACTGCACACGCATCGACCAGACACCTGGTCCCTTAGTGGTATTTAACATCTTAAACTGCAGAGCGGTCCTGTCCGCAACCTTGGGCATCATGCCACCCAGGGCATCAATCTCTCTGACCACAATACCTTTGGCTGGTCCACCGATTGAGGGGTTGCAGGGCATTGAGGCAATATGATTGATACAGATGGTGATTAAGGCTGTCTTCTTCCCGGCATGAGCTAAAGCCAGAGCTGCTTCAACCCCGGCATGGCCGGCACCTACTACTACGGCATCTAACATACAAATACACCCTTCATCTTCTTATAGATTTCATACATACTGTCATATTTTTTAATCAGTTCATTATATATTTCTTCCTCGATATCTTCATATATATCCAGTAAAGCCATATATAAAGGAAAAAGATAAAGCTCCTCAGCCAGTATATATAAACCCTTTACGGCATCTTTAGCCAGCTCGTAATCTTCATCATCAAGATAGTCTTTTAATTTAGTAAAAAACTCATCTTCAAAATAAGCATTCACGATGCTTTCATATTCATTAATGTTGGGATACTTAGAAATAATCAAATCATAATCAAGCCCGACACTTCTGTATTTCTCTTTCATAACCTGCTCCTTTGACTCCACGAGCCTTTTAAATAATAAATAATAAATGCGACTGAAGTAATAACCCAGGATATAGGGTAACAGCGCATAGCCCCTATTACATCCGTAAATGGTACAAAAGTCAGATAAATAATTCTGATTACCGCAATACCGATAATCGATATAAACATTGGCACAACCACATCCCCACAGGCCTTCATGGTAGAAGATAGAACCTCAATACATAAGAACAGTATCCATCTTGGTGCCAGATAGCGCACAAGTGAGGTTGCCACACTTATAACCTCTATATCGCTGGAGAAAAGCTCATTTAAAGTTTCAGCTCCAAAATAGGAAACAGAGAAGAAAATTGAAGTGCCTATTGCGTACATCGCAGATGATACCCGTACAGTTTTGTGTACCCTGTCTATATTTCCGGCACCATAATTCTGGCCAGCGATGGTCGATATGGCTACACCCAGGGCACCAGAGAAGTTCCAGAAGAAACCATCTATCTTGTCTAAGGCGGTATAGGCG
>JBJFHC010000079.1:0-17995 GCA_051893275.1 Erysipelotrichaceae bacterium
GCACGCAGCACCGATGTAGCCCGGAAATTCCGGCATGGCATAGCCCAGATGAGTCTGTTCATCTTCTTTCATTCTTATATTTGGCACAAGTTCACCTTCAATTACATATTCAGCATTCGCAATGCAGTATTCATCGATTGTCCTGCACTTAACAAGTTCTACCGCTTCATTTCTTAAACCGCCCGCAATATTAAGCTCATTGAAGCCAAGTGGCGTGGTAGGCGGCTCAAAACAGGCACTTACTTCAATGGCCGGATCAACACCGATTGAAATAGAAATCGGCAAAGGCTTATTCATCTTTTCAGCCTTTTCTCTAAAGGCATCTAAATGCCTGATGCCAGGCGTAAAGAACATGGACATAGTATCTTTAGACTGCAGACAGAGACGGTGAATGGTAATATCGCTGTTTCCTGTTTCCGGGTCGGTGGCATAGCACATGCCCATGGTAATATATCTTCCGGCATCCTCTGGCGTAGTCTTTAAACCAGGGATAATCTTCCTGATATCAAAATCAGGATCGCTTGCCAGATAGACATTTTCCTGACAGATACCACTTTCTACCTTAACAGGTGGAATCTGTTTAGAGAAAGCCGCATTTAAATCCTTGGCCAGGTTTTCCGGTTTTGTATCTAATAATAGTGCCGTTCTTTCTCTTGATGCCAGTAAGCCAATTAAAACTCTGGCTCCAGGCATGTCTTTGATATTGTTGAAAATCATTGCCGGACCCAGCTTTGTCGGTCTTTTAATGGTACCACCTGCCCCAATATAACGGTAAACCCCTGCCAGCTGATTGTCCAAAGATATCTCTTTGTCAGATTCAATCAGATTGCCGGAATCATTTTCCAGCTTTTTAAGAGCTCTTCTTAAATCATAAATTTCCTTCATTATATTCATCCTCCATTTCCTTAAGCTTTTGTTTTGCCTTATTCATAATTAAAGAAATCCTTTCCTCACTTATGTTGTCAAAATGTACGCCACAGATGCATACACAGACCTTCCCAGAGAGCTCACAGAGTTTTTTGGCATACATTGTGGCAATTTCATCATCCTTATGACCAGTCAGATTGATTGTGGAAAGGGTGGCGTGGGCAACGCCATCTTTTAAATAAGGTACTGCCATGACGGTAGTACCAATATGGCTTATGCCATCTTCCACAACAATCAGATAATCATTTCCAATTTTGTGTGTTGTAACTTTCATGGCTTCATTTTAAAAATCATTCTTAAATTAAACAATTCAACTTATGATATAATCTATTCCGAAATGGAATAGATTATGAATATTGAACAGTATCATTACTTCAAAACTATAGTTGAAGAAAAAAGCTATACAGCTGCTGCCTATGTCTTAAACATCTCCCAATCCGCTCTGTCTAAACAGATAATAAAAATGGAAGAAGAACTGGGTGTAAAACTGTTTTCCAGAGACAAAAGACAGATAAGCTTAACTCCCTTTGGCCAGACAGTCTATCAGGACTGTCTTAAGGTGATTAAAGAAAACGATAAACTTCTAAGTGATATTAAACAGCTCAAGAATACGGTTAAAATAGCTTCTTTTCCCTTTTTCTATCAGTATGGCTATGATGAAAAATTAAATATTATCAAAGAAAAATATCCGGAACTCAATATAATGCTTGAAGAAATAGAGGAGTATGAAATAGATGCTGCGGACTATGATTTATTATTAATCAGAGAAGAATATGATAATTGTGAATATGAAAAATATACAGTTGATGAAGACTCTTATGTTATTCTTCACAACAGTAAAAGAAACTATGATAAAAATATTAATCTCAGCAATCTGAAAGATGAACAGTTTTTCTGTATGTCAAAATATACTCGGATAGCTGATACTGTTTCAAAGATATGCAGAGAGAACGATATAACAAAACTAAAGAACGGCAAGATGCATACCAATATCTCCAAGGTAAAAAATGATGAAGGAATTATTATCTGTCCTTTAAAGACTCTTAAAGGCTTTGATATATCCCTCTGCCGTATTAAGAAACTTAATAAAAAGTATTTAAGCCATATTAATGCCTATATAAGAAAAGACAGCCCTAATTATGGCTGTCTGAGAGAGCTTGTTTCCATTCTTTAAAGGCTGAATCAATATATTTCTTTAATCCTTTATAATAATCTTCATCATATTTCATAAAGAGATAGGCTTCATCCTGATATTCGGGATTATTATAGTCTTCTTTAAGTACACTATAAGTATAATTATCTATATCATCGGGATAGCCGGACTCTGAATTGAATGAATAATAACTGGTTATAAAATCCTGATACTCTGTTTTGAAATAACCTAAAAGTATTACCTTAGGCATAGCCTCGTTTGTATCTAAGACTATTCTTAAGTCACTATCTGACTTATTTAGTTCAGGCACTTTTTCCAGATAGTAATCAGCGATGATATGATTTTCTAATGACCATCTTAAAAAGACAGCCAGGTGATTATAGGCATTCAGTCTGTCGGTATTAAGGTTTTTGTCTTTAATCTTTTCTTCATGCCATAAGGCTGAATCAATGATTATTCTTGATAAATAAACTTCAGTTTTAATATATGTTTTATGAGCTATATCATAGCTGTACTCAGCTGATATTTCATTTATGTCTTTTGCGTTTAAGACACACCAGAATCTTTCATGATCATATTTCTGTTTATTGATGGAATTTAGAAAATCAGCATATCTGATAATTGAATTTCCCAGAGATATATAGAATTCATCAGTAAAGCCATTTGGTGAAACAGGTCTATAGGGAAGAGCGGTAGGCGCAGCCTCATTTACTCTATAGATGCCAAAACCGCCGGATTTATTCTGATAGGAATAATACAGCGCTTCCCCGTTGACGATATATTTTGACTGAATGTCATTCAGATATAATTCCAGATCATTGATATTTTCTATCTGGGCTATATCTTCTCTTCCCAGAATAAGGGGATTAAAGGCACAGTAAAGATAGAGGGCATCATTTATATTCAGCAATACTTTGGATGAGAGTTCATCAAAATATTCCTGAGAATTTAACATGATGTTCTGTATTTCGGTATCTGTATCGTTAATGTTCTTTTTACTGTTGTTCAGATAATAAGTATCGGTATTTAAGAAAGTGCAGGTTTCTTTAATAAGACTGAAACAGTCAGCAATGTCCTGTGGACAGGCGGGAAGTGAGAGTCTGAATATTACGCTGTTATCTGAATCAATGGATACCATAAAGCCCCGGGCAATAATATCCGGATTATAAAAAACTGTTTCCTTATCTGTCAGGCCATACTTGATAATATGGTTTTCATTATAGCTTCCATAGTGAAGATCACATAGGGCAAGGATGTCATCGATAATCAGTTTCTTTTTATTGAACAGGCTTTTCTGTTTTACTTTAAATATAATTTCCATGAAAATATTATAATAGGAACGGTGATTATATGAAAGGTAATATTAAGTCAGCCTATATCTGTGTTAAAGATATGGACAGGGCAATTAAATTCTATGAGGACTTCTTTGAAACAGAAGTATTAATTAAAGATGAACTGTATTCAGTCTTTGATATATCCGGTTTTCGTCTTGGTTTATTTAATAATGAAAAAGTAAATGAGGAACATATCTATGGTTCCAACTGTCTTTTGAGCGTTAATTATAATAGTCTGGATGAACTTAAAGAAAAAATGAAAGATAAAGAAATCTGTTTTAATCTGAAAGTAATTGGAAATAACTATGTATCAGAAATTGTAGACAGCGAAGGGAACCATATTGAGCTGGCATGTGCTTATGAATGAGGGATATGAAGTAATTAAAGGTGATGAGCTTATTGGAGCTTTCATCGTTTTATGTGACAGAGATATTTTAAAGGAAATGAATACTGGCAGCATGATACCGCCACACTGGCATCGCAGTATTGAGTTTTCTTATGTCTTAAAGGGTGATGTTCATCTGGTTACTGATAATGAAGATAGAGTTATTCATGAAAATGAATTTATTTTTGTCAATTCGGGAATAATGCATTCACTCTATGGTGATAATCTGAATTCCGAGGTGCTCATTGTGATTATAAGTCATGACTTTCTCAACCGAATGTGTCCGGAAATTGATGAAACAGCCTTTTCTTATGAGAAGATTAATGAACATAAAGATGTATTTGTAAAGATATATCAGAAGATATATGAAACGATTAAGGAAAATGATGAGTATGGAAGAATCAAGCTGCACAGTCTGATAAGTGATGTTCTCTATAATCTTCTTAAATACTGTAAAGATGATAAAGAGAAGCAGTTTTCAGCAGTACGCAAACAGAAGCACTGGAAGCTATTGGACTATATTGAGGAACACTATAATGAGGATCTGAGTCTAAAAACCATCTCGGCCGTATCTAATGTGTCATGTGAATATTTCAGCCGCAGTTTTAAGAAGATCAGTGGCGTAAGCTATCATGAGTATCTGACCAAGCTCAGACTGCAGAAGTCGCTTAATGATCTGCTCGATAAAAATAAAAGAATTGGTGATATTGCGCTTGATAATGGTTTCAGTTCAGTGAAATCTTTCATCAGTTCTTTTGAGAAATATTATAATATGACGCCAATGGAGTATCGAAAGTCAAATATTGGGAATAAATCAGCTAATTAATGACAACAATCCGGAATTTAAAGATAATACAATACTGTTGTGAAAGCGTTTACAGAAAAGAGGTGTCTATGATAAGAAACAGTGGTTTCAGTCTGCGCAACTGTATTGTGGTTTTTGTGGTGCTGGGGATAATGCTTATAGCTGGCTCGTTGTTTGATTATGAGCTTTCCTGCGCCGTATTTAACAGTACAAATCCTTTTGCGCTGGTATTTGCGGGCTATGGTCAGCTGCCGATGGTTCTGGCAATATCTGGTTCAGCGGCATTATTATGGCATAAAGGTATAGTGGCAAAGATATTTGCGGTAATACTTGAGCTTTTTGCCTTAATGGGGGTTATAGCTGATCCTTTGATTAATATTAAGGGTATGAATATTATTCTGATTGTACTGATTGGTTTAATTATTGTGGGCTTAAATACTTATTTCTTTTATAATACTGGTAAAAATAAGGATAAAAAAGTATTGAATCGCTATATCGCAACATTGTTGATTGTGACTTTTGGTTCCCTGATTCTGGTGAATGTGGTTAAGATTTTCTGGCAGCGTCCAAGAATGAGGATGATTGCCATAACGCCAGTTGCTTCTTTCCAGAACTGGTGGGTAAGAGGATGTAAAGATTATGAGCTGTTAAAGGGACTTGGCGTAGTGTCAGAAGAATTTAAATCTTTTCCTTCAGGTCATGCAGCCAATGCGGCAATTATGATTCTGTTGGGTTCCTTACCTTTACTGGATGATAAGTTTAAGAGTAAGAAGAATATACTGTTTTTTATCGGTTTTGGTTTTGCGTTAGTTGTGGCTTTTTCACGAATTGTTGCGGGTGCTCATTTTTTAAGTGACGTGACAATGGGTATCTTCATTACGTTTGTGTTTGAGATAATAGTATTAAAGATAATCTGGAGGTAGATATGAATAAACTTGTTCTTGATGTGGGTGGTTCGGCTATCAAGTGGGCTGTAATGGATGATGAGGCTTCAATAATTGAGAAAGGTGATGTAGTAACACCGCTAGACAGTTTTGAAAATTTTCTGAGGGTGATTGTTGAACTTTATGAAAGTAAGAAGGATATTGAGGGTATTGCCATGTCACTGCCTGGCAATATTGATGTAAGTACAGGCCAGATTTATGCCCCAGGTGCTTTGAGCTATAATGCCGGACGCAATATTGCGGATGAAATTCATAAAGTAATCAAAGTGCCATTCAGTGTGGAGAATGATGGCAAATGTGCGGCTCTGGCGGAAGTATGGAAGGGAAAACTGAAAGACCATAAAGATGGCATCGTTTTAATTATCGGTACCGGCATTGGTGGAGGTGTAGTCATTGACCGTAAAGTATTAAAGGGTCAGCACTTCTTTGCGGGCGAGTTCTCTTATCTTTTTACTGATGCCAATAACGCAAACTTTGGCAGTGCCTTTGCGCTTACTGGTTCAGCCAGTGCCCTGTGTAATAATTATGCGGCTTTGAAGAATATCGATCCTAAGGAAGTTAATGGAAAACTTGTCTTTGAAAAAGTAAAAGAGAATGAACCAGAGGCCTTAGAGGCATTAGATAAAATGGCTAAGGCTCTATCTGTTCAGATCTATAATCTGCAGTGTTCATTTGACCCGGAACTGATATTAATCGGTGGAGGGGTTTCTAAGCAGGAAATTCTGTTAGAAAAGATTAAAGAAAAACTTGAGGAAGTATATGCCGGTATCCCACCATTTTTTACTATTCCACATGCCGTGGTAGATACCTGTGCTTATTTCAATGATTCCAATCTGATTGGTGCACTTTATCATTATTTGAATGGAGGTAAGATTGATGCGTAAATATGATGTAAAGATTCTGGATGAATTTAAGAAAAAGGAATATATGAGTGAATATATGGGTGCTCCTTTAAAAGTTAAGGCAGTACCTGATGTTAAGGAAGAGGGAGAGATGGATCCCCGTCTTTATAAGGATTCTGAGAAGATGATGAAGATGCTTAAATGGCTGCCTTCATTTATGATTAAGATGGATATCAACGAGAAAAGTCTGCCAAATTTAAGAGAGACTTTCAATGGTATTAAATCAGTAGAAACTGTTACAGCTGATATTAAGCGTGAACAGTATCAGGTAGATGTTAAAAATGGCAAGATTGATCTTTATCTCTATACTGATGAAAAGACCACAAAGGATTCACCAGTACTTTTCTATATTCATGGAGGCGGTTTCTTTGGTGGCAGCCATGCGGTAGTTGAGGAATCTTTAAAGCTGATGGTCGAGAAGTTTCACTTCGCAGTGACTTCGGTTGATTATCGTCTGGCTCCAGAAAATCCTTATCCGGTTTCGCATGAAGATACCTATACAGCTTTAAAATATGTTTATGATAATGCCGACAGGCTTAATATCTGTAAAGATAAAATTTTTGTGGCTGGCGATTCAGCCGGTGGCAACCTGGCCCAGTACTGTTCAACCAGAGATTTTGAGGATGGATCTAAGATGGTTAAAGGACAATTGCTGCTGTATCCAACGCTTAATATGGCTGGGGTAAAGGATGAATATTTTAATCCATCCATGGATAACTTCAAGATGGCAAAAAGTCAGAAAAGAGCCTTAACCAAGATGGTTGGTATGTTTGGCAAGATGACTGGCGGTATGACCTTTATTCTTGGAACCGACAAGGTAAATAATGATTATTTAAATCCATATACACGTAATCCAAAGAATAATCCGCCTACCTTTATTTCGGCTGGTGAACATGATTTTCTTAAGCAGGAGTCCTTTGGCTATGGTGCCAAGTTATATAAGGCTGGTGTTGATGTGACAATGGTTGTCTATAATGGTCTTGGTCATGCCTATTTTGATAACTGTGGTGTTTACCCACAATGTGAGGATTTAATTGTAGAAATGGGAGAATTTATTAATTCGCACGCCAATCAGGCTTAATTTGTGGTATTATACCTTTGTGATTGGAGGATATTTTATGAGCTTTGTAAACTTAAATTATTTATCTGATCCAAATACTGGTAACGTTTTAGCATAGACTTTTAGTCTATGCTTTTTCGTTTGTGAAACATTGTATATATTAGAAGATAAGGTTCTAACGTCTCTACCCGGTTACCGTAAATAATCGGACTACAATCATAATTTAAAACGTGTAATGATTTATTACCGTTTTTGTGGTTTATGGGGACGGTACAGTGTGTAGCGTCTTTTTGTTTATTGAAGGGAGAAATAAATGGTAAAAGTTGGTATTGTGATGGGTTCTATTTCCGATAAACCCGTAATGGAAGAATGTGAAAAAATGCTGCAGAGCTTTAATATTGAATATGAAGTAAAAATATTAAGTGCGCACCGTACACCCGATGAGGCAATCGCCTATGCAAGAGCTGCCTATGACAGGGGCATTAAAGTATTAATTGCCGCAGCCGGTGGCGCAGCACATCTGGCTGGAGTTTTGGCTGGTGTTACTACTGTACCGGTAATTGGTGTGCCAATGTCAACCAATATGATGGGTGGTCTTGATTCGCTTCTTTCCATTGTTCAGATGCCATCTGGTGTTCCAGTTGCCACAGTTGCGGTAGGCAAGGCTGGTGCCAAGAATGCGGCTGTACTGGCTTTAACTATTTTAGGCACAAGTGAGAAGCAGTATCATGATAAGCTTGTGGAATATAAAGAAGAAATGCGCAAAAGCGTTCTGGCATTAAACGATTAAGGGGTTTTATGAATAAGAGAATATTTGTTGAAAAGAAAAAGAGATTTCAGACTGAGGCTGAGGATCTGTTAAATCAGTTAAGAAATAATCTTGGTCTGAATGTAAGGTCATGTCGGGTTATTAATCTTTATGATGTTTTTGACATCAATGAGGATATTTTAAATAAGGCACTTAAGACTATTTTCTCTGAACCAATGGTTGATGAGATACTTGAAGCACTGCCAGAGGCTGACTATGTGCTGGGCAAGGAATATCTGCCAGGTCAGTATGATCAGCGAGCTGATTCAGCCAGACAGTGTGTATGTCTTTTAAATCCGGAAACTAAATGCACAATCCGTTCAGGTCAGGTATTTCTGATTGATGGTGACTTAGATGATGAAGCCAAGAATAGAATTAAGAAATATTTAATCAATCCAATTGAAGCCAGAGAAAAGGATCTGAATGTCTTGGAACTTGATAAGAATGTCAATATGACAGCTGTTGAAGATCTTAATGGTTTTAATAAGTTAAACGATGAACAGCTTAATGGGTTCGTAAAGAGTCATGGTCTGGCTATGAGCTATGAGGATCTGAAGTCAGTTCAGGATTATTTTAAGAATGAGGAAAAAAGAGATCCTTCGGAAACAGAACTCAGAGTTCTGGATACTTACTGGTCAGATCACTGTCGTCATACTACTTTTGAGACCTGTCTTGATTCAGTGGTAATAAATCATGATAGATTCAATGAAGATATTCAGAAAACCTACGAGGAATATCTAAGAATGAGAGAGGTCTGTGGAAGAAACAAGAAGCCTCAGACGTTAATGGATATGGCTACCATCAATTCAAGATATGAGACAAAGATGGGCAATCTTCAGGATGTGGAAAGAAGTGAAGAGATTAATGCCTGTTCAGTCTTTGTGGATGTAGATGTAGATGGAAAAATAGAGAAGTGGCTAATGCAGTTTAAAAATGAAACGCATAACCATCCAACCGAGATTGAACCATTTGGTGGTGCTTCAACCTGTATTGGTGGCGCCATCAGAGATCCACTTTCTGGCCGAAGCTATGTTTATCAGGCGATGAGAATTGCCGGCTGTGGTGATATTACAGAAAGAATTGAAGATACCATGGCTTCCAAACTGCCACAGTCAGTACTGGCCAAAACAGCCGCAAGGGGTAATTCTTCCTATGGTAACCAGATTGGTCTGCCCACAACTTTTGCGAAGGAAATCTATCATAATAACTATAAGGCCAAGCATCTTGAGCTTGGTGCAGTTGTGGGTGCCGTTAAGGCTTCAGATGTAAGAAGAGAAACATTAAGCAAGGGCGATGTGATTATCCTGCTGGGTGGCGATACTGGTCGTGATGGAATTGGTGGAGCCACTGGTTCCAGTAAGGAACACAACGACTCTTCTTTATCAAGCTGTGCGGCCGAGGTACAGAAGGGCAATGCGCCAGAAGAAAGAAAGATTCAGCGACTGTTCAGAAATGGTGAGGTTACCAGGCTGATTAAGAAGTGTAATGACTTTGGCGCTGGCGGTGTGTCAGTGGCGATTGGTGAGCTGGCCGATGGTCTGGTTATTGATCTGGATAAGGTACAGCTGAAATATGAAGGCTTAAATCCAACCGAGATTGCGATAAGCGAATCGCAAGAGCGTATGGCAGTCGGTTTAGAAGCTAAGGATGCCGACAGGTTTATTGAATACGCAAAGAAAGAAAATCTTAAGGCTTATAAGGTTGCGGAAGTTACTGATACAAACCGTCTGGTAATGCTGTATCAGGGTAATAAGGTTGTAGATATTTCCCGTGATTTTATTAATACTTCGGGTGTGCGTCAGCATGTTTCTGTTGAAATTAATGATAAGGGTACAAATCATTACAGTGATCATAAAGAGGTTAATAAGGAAAACATTCTGAATATGCTTAGTGATCTCAATGTTTCCTGTCAGAAGGGTGTATCAGAGATGTTTGATGCCTCTATCGGTTCTACTACCGTACTTATGCCCTGGGCAGGCAAGTATCAGCTTACACCATGTCAGGTATCGGTGCAGAGATTCCCGGTATTAAATGGCAGGACCGACAGCTGTTCGATTATGGCGTACGGCTTTGATCCATATTTGATGGAGGATGATGATTATCTGGGTGCTCAGGCTTCAGTATTAAGTTCAATGTCTAAGACAATAGCCTGTGGTGGCAAGCTTGATAATATTCATTTCTCTTTCCAGGAGTATTTTAAGAAGCTGCATAAGGATCCTAAGCGCTGGGGCAGTGTAGCCAGTGCCTTATTAGGTGCCATGAAGGTTCAGAAGTTCTTTAATAAGGGCGCCATTGGCGGCAAGGATTCAATGTCTGGTTCCTTTAATGAACTGGATGTTCCTGATACACTGGTAAGTTTTGCCTGTTCAAAGGGAAGTGTTTCTAACATTATTTCACCTGAACTGAAGGGTGTTAATAATAAGCTTGGTGTCTATGTTCCTCAAAAAGATGAGAATGGTCTTTATGATCTTGAGTCATATCTTAACATCTATCGTTCTGTTGAGAAAGAGATTGAAAACAAGAATGTTGTATCTTCCTATGTAGTGGAGAGTGGCGGTATTGCGGAAAGCCTGATCAAGATGGCCTTCGGCTCTAAGCTTGGTTTTGAGGTTTCTAAGGATAATGTGCTGGATGTCATACCAGGTGCGATAGTTGTTGAATATCAAAGTGATATTGATAATAAATATTTTGTAGAGTTTGGTAGAGTAACTGAAGCAGATTTTGTGTTTGGTGATATAAAGCTTGGCTATGATGAATGTCTTGATGTATGGATGAATAAGATTCCTTCGGTTTATCCGGTATATGGTAAATATGAAGAAAAGGAATTAAGATCTGCTGACTATAACTGTGACAGTGAATTTAAGAGTGTAAATACGGTTGATGAAGTAAATGTCTGCATCCCGGTATTCCCTGGTACCAATTGCGAATATGATATTAAGCGGGCCTTTGAGGATGAGGGAGCTAAGGGAAACATCGTTGTGTTTGCCAATCAGAATGAAGAGATGATTCTTGATTCAATTGGAAGACTGGTCAATGAATTAAACAGATCACAGATTCTGGCAATTCCGGGTGGTTTCTCTTCAGGTGATGAGCCGGATGGTTCAGCCAAATTTATTGTGAATGTCCTGAAGAATGAAAAGGTACATAAGGCTGTAGAAGATCTGCTTCAGCGTGATGGTCTGATTCTTGGTATCTGTAATGGTTTCCAGGCTTTGATTAAGTCAGGACTTCTTCCATATGGCCGAATAGATGATGCAAAGGGTGAAGATCCAACGCTGTTCCTTAACAGTATTCACCGTCATATTTCGACAATGGCCCATACCAGAGTGGCTTCAAATAAGTCACCATGGTTAAGCAGCTTTAAGCCAGGTGATGATCATATGATTGCGATGAGCCATGGTGAGGGCAGATTTGTCTGTGACGATAAGACACTTAATGAACTGATTGAAAATGGTCAGATTGCCTTCCAGTATGCTGACTATGACAATAAGCCAACTATGGATTCTAGATTTAATATTAATAACTCGGATCTGGCTATTGAGGGCATTGTGTCTAAGGATGGACATATCTTAGGCAAGATGGGTCACAGTGAAAGATATACTGAAGGACTGTTTAAAGATATCCCAGGAAATAAGAGACAGAATATCTTTAAAAATGGTGTAGATTATTTCAGAAGGGGCTAAAGATGAGTACAGAGATTCATGAGGAATGCGGGGTGTTTGGCGCCTTTCATGTGAAACATGCCGCCGAGGTTACATATTATGCGCTTCACGCAATGCAGCACCGTGGCCAGGAGGGCTGTGGTATTGTCACGGCAGATGGTAAAAATCTGGTAGGTCACAGAAACTATGGTCTGGTTAAAGAAGTCTTTGACCAGAAACAGCTTGACCGTCTGGTGGGCGATTATTCAATCGGTCATGTGCGTTATTCAACTACCGGTGCTTCACATTTGAGTAATATTCAGCCGTTTCTTTATTATCATTCGACTGGTGATTTTGCGCTCTGTCATAATGGCAATATTGTGAACAGTTCAATATTAAGAGAAGAGTTTGAAAAAAGCGGATCAATCTTTCAGTCCACTTCGGATTCGGAGATTCTGGCTCATCTGATTACCAGAAGAAGCTATGGTACCAGAACTGATGCCCTGAAGGAAGGACTGAGAAGACTGGAGGGTGGTTTTGCGTTTCTGGTGCTGACAAAGGATAAGCTTTATGCGATGCGTGACCGTTATGGTTTAAGACCTCTTTCCTTAGGCAAGATGGGTGATGGCTATGTGGTAAGTTCAGAGACCTGTGCCTTTGATGTCATTGGAGCTGAATATATCCGCGATATTAAGCCTGGTGAGATTATTAAGATTAATGATCAGGGTATTACTTCGGAGTTTTATAGTGAAAGCCGCTTTGATAAGATGTGTGCCATGGAATATATTTATTTTTCCCGTCCAGATTCAGATGTAAATGGAATCAATATTCATCTGTCAAGAAAGGAATGTGGAAGAAGGCTCGCAAAAGAATGCCCTTGTGAGGCTGATATAGTAATCGGTGTTCCTGATTCTTCTTTATCGGCAGCCAATGGCTATTCGGAGGAATCGGGTATTCCGCTGGAGACTGGTTTAATTAAAAATAAATATATGGGTCGAACCTTCATTGAGCCTTCCCAGGAATTAAGAGAGCGTGGTGTTAAGATGAAGCTTTCGCCAATCCGTTCGGTTATCAAGGGTAAAAGGGTTGTGGTAATTGATGATTCGATTGTAAGAGGTACTACTTCCCGTCAGATTGTGCAGATGTTAAGGGAACAGGGGGCAACTGAAGTGCATATGCGCATAGCTTCACCGCCAATGATTGCGCCATGTTTCTATGGCGTTGATACCTCGACCTATGATGAGCTGATTTCAGCTTTTAAGTCACCTGATGAGGTATGTAAGATAATCGGTGCTGATTCTTTAGGCTATCTGTCTAAGGAGGGAATGCTGGAGGCAATTGGTGCCAAGGATCTGTGTATGGCCTGTTTTGACTCGCATTATCCTACACCGCTGTTTGAGGATATTAAGAGTGCCAATAAGAATAATAAGTAAGGGAGTATAAAAGATGTCTAAAGAATATGAAAGTGCTGGCGTATCGTTAGAAGCTGGCTATGAATCAGTAAGAAGAATCAAGAAACATATTGCCTCAACCAGCAGACCTGGTGTCATGGGCAATATCGGTTCATTTGGCGGAATGTTTGACCTGGCAAGTCTGGGTTATAAGGAACCAGTGCTGGTATCTGGTACGGATGGTGTTGGAACCAAGCTTAAGCTGGCCTTTATGATGGATAAACATGATACGATTGGCCAGGATGTGGTTGCGATGTGTGTCAATGATGTACTGGCCCAGGGCGCAAGACCCCTGTTTTTCCTGGACTATATTGCGGTAGGCAAGAACTTCCCGGAAAAGATTGAGGCTATTGTCAAAGGTGTAGCCGATGGCTGTAAAATGGCTGATTGTGGTTTAATCGGTGGCGAGACAGCCGAGATGCCTGATATGTATGATATTGATGAATATGATGTGGCTGGTTTTACAGTTGGCTGTGTAGAAAAATCTAAAATGATTGATGGCTCCAAGACCAAGGCTGGTGATGTGGTTATTGGTTTAAAGAGTTCAGGTGTTCATTCTAATGGTTTTTCTTTAGTCAGGAAGATTATTTTCAAGGATCATAATCTTGATCTGAATGAAAAGTATACTTTAAGCAGAACGCTTGGTGAATCATTATTAGAACCAACCCGTATCTATGTAAGACCGGTTGTAGCTGTTCTTGATGAAGTAGATGTTCATGGTGTAGCCCATATTACCGGTGGCGGTTTCTATGAAAATATGCCCAGATGTCTCAAAGAAGGTCTAGGCATCAAGATTAATAAGGGAAGCTGGGATATTCCGGAAATCTTTGGTTTCCTTCAGGAAACTGGCAATATATCTGAACATGATATGTACAATGTCTTTAATATGGGTATCGGTATGATTCTGGTAGTTGATGAAAGTGATGTTGATAAGACTATGGAAATTCTTAAAGCTAATGGTGAAAATCCGGGTGTTATCGGTGTGGTTACTGATAATGAAGGTATTATCATCGAATGAAAAAGATAGCTGTATTTGCCTCAGGTCATGGAACTAATTTTGAGGCGATAGATGAAAATATTAAAAATGGATATCTTGATGCCTCAATTGAGCTCTTGGTAGTAGACCAGAAAAAGGCTGAGGTAATTGAAAAGGGAAGAAGCAGAGGCATTGAAACTCTGGTTGTAAGTCCTAAGGATTTTAATTCTAAGCAGGAATATGAGGAATGTATTCTGAAGAGATTAAGGGAAAAGGATGTTGAATGGATTATTCTGGCTGGCTATATGCGTATTGTGACTAATGTGCTTTTAGATGCCTATCCAAATAGAATCATTAATATTCATCCATCATTATTACCTGATTATAGAGGTTTAGATGCCATTGGTCAGGCCTACAGGGCTAAGGCTAAAAGGATGGGTGTGTCAATTCATTATATTGATTCAGGGCTGGATACTGGTTCATTAATTGCCCAGGAGGGATTTGATGTAGATCCGAAATGGTCAATTGATGAATGCGAGGAAAGAATTCATGCGATTGAACATCGCTTATATACAGAAACACTAAAGAAGCTATGGGAGGAAGAATAAATGAAGCGTGCATTGGTAAGTGTATCAGATAAGACTAATCTTGTGCCTTTTGTGCAGGGACTGGTTGAGTGTGGTTATGAAATTATTTCAACCGGTGGAACTAAGAAGGCTTTAGATAATGCCGGTATTAAGACAATTGCGATTGACGATGTAACTGGTTTTCCAGAGATCTGTGACGGAAGAGTAAAGACTCTGCATCCTAAGGTTCATGGCGGTCTTTTATCCGTAAGAGACAATGAATCACATATGGCTCAGTGCAAAGAGCTTAACATTGAGATGATTGATCTGGTATGTGTTAATCTTTATCCGTTTAAGCAAACTATCACCAAACCAGGTTTTACCCACGCGGAGGCTATTGAGAACATTGACATTGGTGGTCCTTCAATGTTAAGAAGTGCAGCCAAGAATCATAAGTTTGTGACTGTAGTAACTGATGTAAATGACTATGATACTGTTTTAAATGAAATCAGAGAAAATGGCGATACAACGCTGGAAACAAGAACCAGGCTGGCTGCCAAGGTATTTAGAACTACTGCGGCTTATGATGCATTGATTGCTGAATATCTGACTGAATATACCGGTGAAGAAAATACTGAGAAGTTAACTTTAACTTTTGAGAAGAAGCAGGATTTAAGATATGGTGAAAATCCTCATCAGAAGGCCTGTTTCTATAAGACCGTTAAGGATGTGCCTTATTCTCTTGCTTCAGCTAAGCAGCTTCATGGCAAGGAACTTTCTTACAACAATATTCAGGATGGAAACGCTACTTTACAGATGTTAAGAGAGTTTGGCGAAAAGCCAACTGTTGTGGCCTGTAAGCATATGAATCCATGTGGTATTGGTCAGGCTGATGATATTTATACAGCCTGGAGAAAGGCCTATGAGGCTGATATGACTTCTATATTTGGTGGTATTGTAGCCTTTAATAAGGAAGTAGACCTGAAGATTGCCGAGGAGCTTCATGCGATGTTCTTAGAAATAGTGCTGGCTCCTTCATTTACAGCCGAGGCTTTTGAAGTTTTATCTAAGAAGAAGAATATCCGTCTTATGACATTCGATATGAAAGATACCGGCAATGACTTTAATACCCAGTATGTATCAGTAGCTGGTGGCTTACTGGTACAGGATGTAAATCATTCTTTAACTGATCCAAAGGACTGGAAGACAGTGACCAAGCTTGAGCCAACAGCTGAGCAGATTGAAGATATGAAGTTTGGTGAAAGATGCATGAAACATGTTAAGTCTAATGCGATTGTGATTGTCAAGGATGGACAGACTTTAGGCGTTGGTGCTGGTCAGATGAATCGTGTTGGAGCTGCGGAGATTGCGCTTAAGCAGGCTGGTGAAAAGGCTAAGGGTGCCGTACTGGCTTCAGATGCCTTCTTCCCAATGGATGATACAGTAAGACTGGCTGCCACTTATGGCATTGCGGCTATTATTCAGCCAGGCGGTTCTTTAAAGGACCAGGATTCAACCAACGCATGCGATGAGTTAGGCATCGCCATGGTTCATACCGGTATGCGCCACTTTAAGCACTAATATGGCAAAGGTACTGGTTATTGGCTCAGGTGGCAGGGAACATGCCATTGCCTGGGCTTTCTCCAAGAGTGAGAAGGTTGAAAAAGTATATGTCGCACCTGGCAATCCCGGCATGGAGGATGTAGCCGAGTGCGTGAATATTAAGGCTAATGATTTTGAAAGCTTAAGCAATTTTGTCAAAGAAAATAGTATAGATCTGACCTTTGTGGGACCGGAAGATCCACTGGTTAATGGCATTGTGGATTACTTTGAAGAAAAGGGTTTAAAAGTATTTGGCCCAAGAGCCAACGCAGCTTTACTTGAGGGTTCTAAGGCGTTTACCAAGGAAATCATGAAGAAGTATGATATTCCTACCGCAAAATATGAAACCTTTACTGATTTTGAGTCTGCGAAGGCTTATCTTGAGAAGCAGGAAATGCCAATTGTCCTAAAGGCTGATGGTCTGGCAGCTGGCAAGGGTGTAATTATTGCCCAGAACCTTGATGAGGCAATCAGCAGTGCCAGGGAAATGATGCTCGAAGGAAAGTTCAACAATGCCGGAAGTACACTGGTAATAGAAGAGTTTCTGGAAGGTGAGGAGTTCTCTTTACTGGCTCTTGTGAAGGATGAAAATGTCTATCCTTTACAGATTGCCCAGGACCATAAAAGAGCTTACGACAATGATGAGGGTTTAAATACCGGTGGCATGGGTGCCTATACACCTGTTAACCATCTTCCTCAAAGTGCCATTGATGAGGCTATGGAAAAGGTTATGAAGCCAATGGCTAAAGCGATGGTAAAGGAAGGAAGAAACTATCAGGGAATACTGTATGGCGGCATGATGCTTACTAAGAATGGCGTAAAGACTATTGAGTTTAACTGCCGTTTTGGTGATCCGGAGACTGAAGTAATTCTGCAGGCACTTCAGGGTGATTTCTATGAGATCTGTACAGATGTACTGAAGGGTAAAAAACCTGAATATTCATTTGATGATAATGTCTATCTTGGTGTAGTAATGGCTTCAACAAATTATCCTGAATCAAGTACAAAAGGCGTATTAATTGAAAATATTAAGGATAAGGCTCCAGAAATCTTCCATATGGGTACATCTAAGAAGGATGGTAAATTCTATACTAATGGTGGAAGAGTCTTATTTGTCTCAGGTAAGGGAAAAGATATTAAGGAAGCCTATGATGAAGCCTATAAGCGAGTAAATGAGATTAAGTCTGAAGCTTTATTCTATCGACATGATATTGGCTTCAAGGCGATGAAAGGGGAATAAATGAAACCGGTAAAAGAAGGAAAGGTAAGACAGATTTATGACAATGGCGATTCATTAGTAATGGTCGCCACCGATCGTATCAGCTGTTTTGATGTAATCTTAAATAACGTAATTGAAAAGAAGGGCACAGTTTTAACTCAGATGTCTAAGTTCTGGTTTGACTATACTAAGGACATCATAGATAATCATATGCTTTCTACT
>JBJFHC010000080.1:0-4296 GCA_051893275.1 Erysipelotrichaceae bacterium
CCCTTGTTGATTGTAACGATTACTACCTCAGACTGCGCAATAGTAGTGCCGGCTGAAACAGATTGCTTAATTACATACGAATCAGAATCAGAATAATTAACCTTTTCCTTTACCTGAATCAGATTCTCACCCGTATTTGTCTCTTTCCAGGTATTATATTCAGACTCACTCATCTTCAGGAAATTAGGAACAGTTACACCCTTGCCCTTAGATACGGTAACAGTTAAAGTTTCGCCTTCCTTCATTTCCTTGTCAGCAGCGATTGATTGCGAAATTACATATCCGCTTAGTACATCATCCGAATAAGCCTCGACCTTCTTTAAAGTTACCTTCTTGGACTTGGCCCAGGTCTCAACATAAGAATAATCTTTCTTAGAGAAATCCTCTACCTTGATAGTACCGGCAGGCGCAGGACCTTTAGAAACATTAATCTTTAAAGAAGTACCTCTGGTAAACTTATCTGTATCTACAGATAAATCAAAAGAAATAACCTCATCCTTGGCAACTGTATCCGAATAAGTAGTATTAATCTTGGTTGCGCTTAACTTGTTATCGGAAATCCAGGTCTCAAGCTCTGATTTAGTCATATTCTTAATATCTGGCAAAGCTATTAATTCATCAGGATCGGCACCCTTGGAAATCACAAATGTCATCTTGGCATTCTTCTTTACCTTGCCTGATTCTGGAGTCTGGGATACAACATTGCCCTTGGCTACATCAAAGCTGTACTCCTCTTTAAACACAATACCTGCGGATTCAATCTCATTCTGCTTAATCCAGGCTGCTGCATCAGACTGACTCTTGCCCACAAAACTTTCTACCTTGATGTGTGGGAACACAAACACAAATACCAGTACCGCAATAATAACTACAGCCAGTACTGAAGGAATAATAATCATTAATGGATTAATACTCTTCTTTGGCTTATTTACTGGTATCCTTTCTTCTTCCCTGAAACTCTCAGGTTTCTTGTTGCTTTCGGAAAACTGACTTAAAAAATCCTTGTTGTCTGCCATAAACTCTCCTTCTATTCACTTAACAGTTCATCCAAACTGATGACAATATAATCACTCTGCGATGTTAAGACTGCTGCATCTGATTTATCATTAATGCCCTCTGTCGCATCTTCCATTGTCACATTAATATCGGCATCAATATATACTTTCGCGATATTTTCATTAATATATTTCAGCTCATCAAGACTGAAAACAATATCATAATAACTATAGCTTACCTCTTCGGCATTATATGTACGATTCACCTCACCATTTAACTCGGTACAGTTGTTTACTATATATAAACGCGAATCATTATACCAATTATATCCCGATGCATCTGTAAATGAATCATTGCCCTCAAAATAATCCTTTATAGCCTCATCTCTTAGATTGTTCAGCCATTCATTAATTTCCTTCTTATTCTCCATCTGAGCTTCCGGGATAGAAAAATCAAAATAAACCGTATAATAATTCAGATCATACTTCTCATTAAGCAGCTTCTCAAGCTCCTCATTTGTACAGTTCCAGGCATTATAGTTTACCCACATATTCTTAGGGTTATGATCATACAGATAGCTTAGACCAAATCCCTCATAGTGGAAGGCAATCTTTACTGCGGATATAGATAATATTATGGTAACTAATACCACCACAATCTGCTTAATCTCCAGTTTAAACTTACGCTGATAAATAAATCTCAGCACCACAAACATCACGGTTATCAGGAAATACAGCAGAATCATGCCACCAAAATCATTATCATTACAGTATGATACAGATACTGTAGTCAAAAGAATTATGGTCAGGGCATATATCACAAACGGATAGGCAAATATCTGAGACGAAATAGTCTCCGCTCTTTCCACCTTACGCTTAAGATAATTATTGATTAAACCCACATAGCCAAACACAAAATAGGCAACAAGAGTTATAGCCCATGGAAGCAGATGCTCCACATTATTAATATCCACCAGATATAAATAGGAAGAGGAAATCAGTGAAAGATAAGAAATCAGATTGCCGCTTACACTATAGAAACCATAACAGATCTGCCTTAAAAAAGTATCATACAGCCATACAAACACAAAGGGAATAATCGAATAACAGATCATAATGATGATGCCATCCACATTATTATTGCCCAGAAGATAGACAGCTGAATTAAACATTATAAGCACAATTGAACTTAATGTTACAATTCCAAACAGAATCAGATAAGACCAAATATTCTCAAAATTGATGACAATATTGGCCAGACTTATAAACAGCCATGGAAATACTATCAACAGTATCGCAAATACTATTGAAGTTATTGCCATATTCCTTCTTTTTACCGGCAGGGCAAAATAAGAATCAACACTTCTTTTATTCTGCACATGATGAAACATCAGTACCGGAAGCACAAAACACAGTATAAAGAAGAACACAATATTGCCGGTATTAGAAAACAAAGAAGAAAAATAAAAATTCTGATTTATTCTCTCAATCACATATATCAAGGCATTCACTATGAATACAAAGGCTATCACAAACTTATTAGATCTTAAAAGATACTTAAAATAATTCCTATTCATTATTTCTTGCCTCCATTTCATAAATAAACAGCTCCTCAAAATTAACCGGAAGCACATCTATAAACAGAGGTCTGGTCTTATTAAGCTTATCCATAACCTTTTCCTTTTCACCCTTGATTACCAGTGAAACAACACGGCCAGTAATATCAATCGACATTACATCAAAATCCTTAAAGTCATCCTTTTTCTTCTCTTCATTATAGGCCAGCTGATACTTATTGATATTGGTCTTAGAACTCAACAGATCACCATAGGTATCAATTCTTCCATTTTCAAGTATTCCAAAACTGTCACAGATATCCTCCAGTTCCTTCAGATTATGCGAAGAAATAATAACTGTTATCTGCTTATCATCAATCAGATCGGTCAAAGCCTTCTTAAACTTCAGACGAACAAGCGGATCTAAACCATCAAAACACTCATCGAGCAGCAGATACCTTGGACTTATGGCCATCGCAAACAATAATGCCACCTGTCTTTTCATGCCCTTGGAAAAAGAAGAAATAAGCCCATTCTCATTCAAACCAAAAAGATTCAGATACTTCTGATATAATTCCTCATCAAGATGATAAAAAGAACCATAAAAAACCTTCAGTGATTTAATAGTACCTGAAACCGGAAAATAAGGATCATCACTCACATAAATAATTTCTTCCTTAACCCTCGGATTATCAAATACACACTCATTATCAACTTCAATGACACCACTGTCCTGTGCATAAACACCACTGATGCACCTTAGCAGTGTGGATTTGCCAGCTCCATTTATACCTATTAAACCAAAAACCGAACCCTCTTCGATTTCAATTGAAAGATTATCCAGAACTCTTTTGTCATTGAAGGACTTAACCAGATTCATAATTCTAAGCATAGCTAAACTCCCCCATATATCTTATCCAGCAGGTCTAAAATCTCACTCTTATCAATTCCTTTTTCCTTTAGACCCTCAAGTGTCTTATATAACTCAACTCTATCTATCTCACTATTCTTATCAGAAGCCACAAATGCCCCCTTCTTATTGATAGTATAGATAATATGTTCCTGTTCAAGCTGATTATAGGCTCTCTGTACGGTGTTGGGATTAATGCCCAGTTCCATAGCTAAAGTCCTGACCGAAGGAAGCTTATCGTCAGGCTTTAATACTCCAAGTTTAACAAATTTAGTAATCTGATCCCTTATCTGTTCGTAGATCGATTCCTTACCCTGCAGTGTAATCAAGTACATATCTGTATTAATTGTATTAACTGTACTATGCTTTGTCAACATGATACGCAAAATAGAAAAAAACGTTTTCGTATGTTAATATTCTAAGATATAAAGCTGGAATAATAAAGATTCAAAAAATCAAAGAACTACATATTAACTTTAACAGAAATCATTAACGCAACTCTACCTACAATCTCTAGCGTTTTGTCATCTTTTTGTGGCGATGAATTATGAACAGTGATTATGTGCTGTTTTTTTGTCTTCAGCCGAGCTATCTTTTAAATACCCCTGTTAAAACTGCGCGTAGATTCATATTATGCATAATTTATGCATAATTGACATATATGCAAATATTTTGCATAAGAATAACGGAGATATTAAAGATCCAAAGCATTTTTCCCAATCGAAATGATGTTCAGAAAAAAGTCTTGGATGATATTAATATGGTGTGTAAGAATAATTTTGCTGCCAGTTTTCTTATTACACTGGGCTATGAATTCCAGGGATTGATGTTAAAC
>JBJFHC010000081.1:0-4276 GCA_051893275.1 Erysipelotrichaceae bacterium
AGCCAGCACCGGTAGGGCCTGAGCAGTTCATACCATCGCCCGCAGCATATAAGCCTTCAATTGCGGTTGAGCAGTCCATGTTGTCATGTCCGCAGAAGACACCACAGCTTAAATGTCCGCCAAAGCCAACAGCCGCACCATAGACATCACCCTTGAACATAGTGTCGTTATTCTTTCCTTTACGGATTTCATTTGGATTTTCGGAAAGTGAGCCGCCACGTCTTAGGATGTTCTGGGTTGACATATCTTCAACACCAGTACCATCATTTAGTGAAACACCATTTACGGCCTTGGTAACTCTATCCAGTACCATAGCCTTGCCTTTTCCATCGGCATAGGTCTTGATGGAATCCTTGTCAATATCGCCGCCACAGAGCCAGATGTTATTTAAATAAGTCCAGTTGTTGTTAAGGAAGGCATTGCCTGGAGCCTGTGAACAGGTCAGATGGAAGTCATCAAATTCCTTTCCCCCAATAGGCAGCCCCAGATTATAGGCGATATATTCGCCATCAAAGGTATCCTGACCAGTTGGGAAACCGGTAGGCTTATAGGCACCGCCGCCCATAGCCATGACTGTTGCCTTGGCAGAAATTGAGATTACTGCACCGCTAGGTACATGCAGACCCACTGCTCCAACAGCTTTATTTCCTTCAGTGATGACATTGGTAATCATTGTCTGATCGATTACTTCAATGTCGTTGTTGTTCAATACTTCCATGAACTTAGTACGTCTGTCTAAGCTTGCATAGGCGTTGTGATAGCCAACATAGTCGTTTGTTTCATAGTAGCCAGCTTCGGCAGCATTTGGATACTGAGTCAGAATGCCCCAGTCCATCAGTCTTTCATAGATGCCCTTTGATTCTTCAATCCAGCGCTTATACCATTCCATATTGCCGATATATTCGCCACCTCTGTTGATGCAGGCTTTGAAGGCTTCTTCATCATCGCCCATTTCCGCATCAAACCAGCGGTGTGAGCTGACAAATGGTGAAAGCCCTGAGTAGCCAGGTGTACCCTTATCAACCAGAATTACTGACTGACCAGCCGATTTAGCTGCATAGGCTGCGTTTAGTCCTGCAAAGCCACCGCCGATTACCAGAACATCGCATTCATATTCGGTTTTTTCAGGTGCGGCAACATTTGCCGGTATTTCAACTTCCTGAGTAACTGGAAGTTCTACAGTTTCACAGGCCGCAGCTTCATTTTCCGGTTTCTGTGCGCAACCAGCCAGCATTCCAATTGAACCGACAGCTGCAGCACAGGCTCCGGCTTTAAGAAACTCACGGCGTGATATACCTTTATTAGATCCCATAAAACCAGATCCTCCTTATTTTGCAGCTTAATTATAAAAAGATGTGAATTAATTCACACAGCTTCTACAAAACTGGGCATTATTTCAACCAAACTGGTCAGGGTTTAGGTATAAAAAACTGCAGGGTAAAAACTGATTCGGCATTAATTGATAAAGTACCATTATATTTGTCTAAAGCCATCTTCATACTCTTGAGGCCCAGGCCGTGGTTTTCTTTATCATTTTTACTGGTCTTTATTCCGTTATCTACTATTGTGACTGCCTCTGGCAGAGAATTTATTATACTCACCAGAATAAAGGCTTCTGATTCATTGTAGCGGAGGGTAATAAAACGTGAATTGTCTTCACATTTCTCACAGGCTTCAATCGCGTTGTCCAGGGCATTGGCAAAGATGGAACAAAGATCAAGGTCATCAATAAAACCAAAGTCACCAAAATAGCTTTCAACTGTAAATTCTATGTTCTCATCTTTAGCCATTCTTTCTTTTTCAGAAAGGATGGCATTAAGCACTGAATTGTCGCTGTAGATATTTGTCTGATATTCTTTCAGTCTTTCATTTAAGACCTCATAGGCTTTCTCATCTTTTAAAGCGGCTATCTGTTTTCTTAAATCATGGACCATTATTTTTATCCTGTAGTCATTTTCTTTCTTCTGGTTGATTATTTCATACTGCAGGCGCATGGAATTCTGAATCTTTTCCATTTCCTGCATACTGTAGTTTTTTTCAATCGATATCTTAACGATATAGGCACAGATGTAGGCCGAAAGGTAACAGATAAGATTGGCGTAGATCAGGGTATTTGAATTATTTAAATTAAGCACGCCCAGCACAAAGCAGTTAAAAAGCGCAAACAGCAGTAATAGTATTTCTGAGTGCTGTATTGAGCTTTCGCTTGTTTTTGCACAGTCGGGCATAACCGGTATGATGGACAGTACTTTTAAAACAATTATGGAAAACTGGCATAAAAGCTGGTGATGGAATACGGTATTAATTATTAAGGGCTCAGCTACATTGAAAAAGAGCTTGCGTCCTATCTGCAGGGATATGACAAAAATAAGACTTTCAGTAATAGAGGTATTTTTGCCCAGGGAATAAAAAGAACGACAGGCCTTATAGAAAAGCAAAGTTTCCAGACAGATGATAAAGATATCCTTCAGGGCAAAGGAGGCGCCATTATAGCCATAGATTAGTCGATAGAGACAGTAAAGAGTGAATATTATTATCAGTAAGTAATCTTTTCTATACTTTAGTGAAAAGCTCTTCATGAAGATAAAGAAAAGAATGATATCCACGGCCAGATTAATAAAACCCATTTAGAAAAGCTCCTTTGCGTAATTCATGAAGGCATCGAGGAATTCCCTGCGCCGGTGTTTAGAAAGAGGTACATGGTTATTATCTTTCATAATCACTTCATTTTTATCTATTTTCTTTATGTATCTGAAACCCACAATATATGAGGTATGACATCTGAAAAATAAAGCTGAATCCAGGTTTCTTTCTACTTCATTCATATTTTTGTAAATCTGAATATTTCTTTCGATTGTATGAATTATTACTTTATGATTAATGGCTGTCTCGATATAACAGATGTCTTCCATACTTATGCATTCGGTCGAGTTTTCACTTCTGAAGAAGAGGTTTCTGTTTTTATTCTGAACTATTTTCTTTATCTTTGGCAGCAGGTCTCTGGTCAGCTGATCCTTGTTGATTGGTTTAACATAGTATCGCCAGGCCGCTACATCATATCCTTTTACGGCATACTGTTCATGTGAAGTTGTAAAGGCCAGAGTGAATTCTTCGTCTTTTTCTCTTAAAAGTCTGGCGGTTTCAAGACCATCAATAAGCGGCATTTCAATATCCAGAAAGATGAGATCGGCTTTGGACTTATAGTTGTTTAAAAGGGCTTCACCATCGGTGTAGATATCAATGCGATAAAGTATTTCGGTATCAGAAAGAATGTCTCTGATCATTGAGCTTAGATTTTTAATCTGGGATATTTCATCATCACATATAATAATTTTAACTACTTCCATTATTACTTAAATTAACATAACCGAAAAGATATTTCAAAGCTATAAAGCTTATAATGTTTATGTAATCGTATGAATATGCGTGTGAGGCCTGTATTATTCTAAAGATTTGGTCAGCATTTATGACTATTATAACGTCACAATTTATTGATATAATTTTTTCGAGGTACGATATGAAAAAAACTGATGGTTTAATTTGTTTGACATTAATGAACAAGAATACTAAAATTCTTGATTTTGATTATGATCAGGAAATTCATGCAGTTATTCATATTGATGCAATTTACAACAAAGATTATGCTCCACTAGCCATTCAAAATGAAAAGCAGGGAATCACTCGAGCCCAGCTAAATTCGTGGTGGAAGGGAAGATCGATACCTGCTTCAAGAGATAATTATGAAGCAGCTATGATCGAACTTGGTATCAGTTCTTCTGAAGAACTTGTAGAAAAATGCAATGGATTAAGTCTATCTGACCAGTACTGGGTTAAGGAATGTGATTCTAGCTTAAATTGGGGTGATATCAATTTCTTTCATAATAACTTCAGTGAAGATGTTGGCAAGATTCTGGTAGGACAAGGTACGGATTCAAAAGAAATCAGTTTAGTCAGTCCTGATAATACAAGTGACGGTAATTTGATTAAAAAATGGAAAATAATTGATGGCAAAAGATGTTTGATTAAAGGCGGTACTCATAAGAATCAGGAGCCTTATAACGAAGTTATTGCCACAAAGCTTTATGAAAGGCTTTTCGATATCAATGAATTTGTAAAATATGAGCTCTATGAAGAGGATAATCGAGCTTTCTCAAAGTGTGAGACTATGATTTCCACTGATGAGGAACTGGTATCGGCCTATTCGATTATTTCTTTTTATAAGTGTCCATCACATATTTCTATTTATGAACACTACCTTTCTTCCTGCGAGAAGCTG
>JBJFHC010000082.1:0-4271 GCA_051893275.1 Erysipelotrichaceae bacterium
AGCTGTCGCAGGGTTTATCTAAACCCTTGAGATTCTTATAACACTTTTCACCTTTCACTAAACTCGGATAGAAGTCTTTGGCTCTGGAATTAAAACTGACTATAACATAATCCTCATCTATTACATAAAGTCCTGATGATTTATTCATATTGTTTCCCCAACACTATCCTTATTTTACCATTGAAAAAAGATAATTAATCAACAACCATAGTCCAAATTTCCCAGTTTCCCCATTTCATTGATTCATCTGTTTCAATTATTCTTTTAAATACCGTATTCCCTTCCGAATCGTAAGCTTCAATCTGGACTCCAGATAGATTGACCAAGCCATCAAGACAGTCAAGATGAATTCTTTCACCAAACTCAAAAGCTTTGCCGTCACCTCTTGTTATGCCATGACTTTCATCGTTAAGCAGAATCGAAACAGAATTAACATTATCACTGCCGATAACAAGATGATAGCTTAAAGACATGTCCCTATACATCTCATCATTTCTGACAAAATGTATACCCTCTTCATCCTTTGAATAAGCCATTGTACAGTTATAGAAAAGTTTACCGTTATCAACCATAACTGCCACAGTACCATTTCCAAGATACTTTAATTTAGAAGAAATACTGAATTCCTCATTAAAATCCGCTCTTACAATCTGTACAGTATCCTCGCTGACAAAGGCCAGATTCCAGGAACTTCCATCTTCATACTGTACAATACCAATAAGGCCATAAGCTTCATCACTCGCATATACATAGTCACTTACAGTCACATCTTTCAGTTCACTGTTACTTCTGAACAGATTTATCAGTTTATTTTCAATTACTTCAATAAGGTAAATCTTATTTATCCTTAAAGGATAAGTTTCCAGCATCTCATCATAGCTTACTCTGATGATATCTAATGGCTTAAAGCCATCTGTATTACTTACATTAACTTCTACTTCATTACCTTTTTCATCTTCACAATATAAACAGTTTTCATCAATACTGATTATTTTAAGATCAATGCTGTCTGATTTCCTGGAATCCAGAGACACTCCTTCAATTTTAAGTCTTACTGTTTCTGCATGAGGGCTGTTTATACTGATGCCCAGGGTAAATACATCATCTTTGACTGTATCAATCTCAGCTTTATAGCCTCTGGTTAGATAAACACCATACTCCTTGACACCACTGCTTATTACAGCTTCCATATCTCCGCCATAATATGAAGTAATATAAGCCTTATATCCATCAGCTTTAAGTTTATATTCATATTCAAAATAAAGAGTTTCACCATTTGTATCAGGTACCTCTATTTCTATCTCCAGGCTCTGTTTTCTTTCTGTGATAAATCCGATGCCCAGAAAGATAATCAGTACAATCGATAGTGTAATAATCCATACCGATGTTTTCTTATACTTCATAATGGCTTTAATCCTTCCCTTTACATCATTCTCACCAAAGGCCAGTGGTGAAATAAAACTGTTTTTTCTGATGCTCAGATTTAAAAGCACTGTTGAATAATCAGCTTTATCTAAGCTGTCCATATTTTTTATAACTCTTTCATCACAACACAGCTCAATATCTTTACTGAAACACTGATAGGCAAACCAGACAAACGGATTGAACCAGTGAACTATACATAAAATATAGCCTGTAATTTTATAAATATGATCGTGATGTCTGATATGTTCTTTTTCGTGTTTTAATACATATTCAGTAACTTTTTCATCTAAACTGAAAGGAAGATAAATAGATGGCTTAAAATAACCCATCACAAATGGCGATTCAATCATCGAAGATATATAGACATTATCTTCAAGAACAATCGAATTCTTAAGCTTACTTTTTAACCGAAGATAACTGAAAACAGAGTAGATGCTGATTAAAACCACAACAACAAGATAAAATATAAATAAAATATTCAGCACATTAATACCATTATCAGCTGGTACACTTACTCCCTGGTAGTAGTGATCACCAATATAATCATTCAGATTATTGTCAATAACATCTATCTGAGTATTTACTTCAAAACTGTTACCATCAATAAGTGATGAAGAAACAGCTTCCCTGTTTTCAAAGAAACCAAAAGGACTTTCAATACTGAAAGGTATGATAAGCTTAAATCCCAGTAAAGCCCAGAGTATCATTCTTGTCCATTTGGCACTGTTTTTAAAGATAATCCGGTATATAAGAACGGCAACAATAAAAGGAACTGATGATAAGGAGATATTGATAATATTAAGCATTACTCTTTCCATCATTGCCACCCTTCCTGATTGTATCAATCATTTTCTGTATTTCATCAATTTCCTTTTCATTGAGACTCTGTTTCCTGGTAAAGGCGGTAAGAAAACGCGGAATGGACCCTTCAAACTTCTCACTCAGCATTTCATCTATTTCTTCACTTTCAGCCTCTTCACGGGATACAAGTGAAGTTACTGTACCATTGTTATTCACAATAACATTATTTTCACAGAGTCTTTTAATAACTGTATAAGTGGTTGTACGCTTCCAGCCCAGTCTTTCTTCACAGATTCTGGTCAGTTTAGAAGCTTCAATGGGTTCATGTTCCCATAATATTAAACAGAAACGATATTCACTGGCTGATATTTTAGACATATTTATAACCTCTCTACATTTGTAGACAATACTATTCTACAATTGTAGACAGATGATGTCAAATAAAAGGCCATCAGGCCTAAATTAAATTCTGAAACATATCCTTAGAATAAAGCTGTATATCTTTAGGAGAGACCATATCATATTTTTCCTTTATCTTTTTAAAATAATTGCCAATTATATCTTTTGTGATAACACTGTCACAAGGTTCGCAATCTTTCACATCACCCCTGGTTATAATCCAGGGTGTTTCGTTGTGAGTAAAAGTTTCCAGAACTTTGCCACTGTAACAGCTTATGTTTCTTATAATGCTGTCTAATACAGCTTTTTCTTGCACAGTGAAAACTGAGCAGTCGAAGAAGACAGTTTTTGCGATAGGGTTGAATCTGTAATCTCTGTATTTATAGTAGATATCACGATAAACTGGTCCATATGCCCAGGCTTCACAATCGCTGTCAAATATAAATTTATCAAAAAAAGCATAATAGAATCCCTGAATATAATAAAGACTCTTCTGAAGAGCTAATGGAGTAATATCCTCACACTGATTTAAAAGATAGCCAGTTACAGCCTCGATTTTGTTTTTAAAAGTTTCATTATTGATTTCAGTAAGTTTTTTAACAGCCTTCAAGCTCTTTTTGTAACTGCTTTCGCTAGGTAGACGGTCTTTATAATTATTTAGAATATTTAAATAAAAATCAGGATCTACTGAAATTCTTTTTAAAACATCCGAATACTGCCTGGTAGGAATATCTCCTTCATAATAATGTGTAAAGGTATGCTCACCCCAGCCCAGAAGTTGTGAAAGTGGACGTTTGCCTATATTATATTTTTCAGGTATAGAACGAATATCCTCCAAAGAAATGAGATCATTTATTTTTCTGTATTCATCATATAATTTTTTTAAATTATCGTCATTTATTTCTTCAACATAAACTTCACAACCGCATTCTGAACATTTAGCTTCTTTCCCTTTGTAGTGATATTCTTCTGAACGAATAGTAGCGGTCATCTTTTTTTCTTCAGTAATATATTCAACTTCTTTTCTGCAATTCTCACAGAATACTTTTCTTTTTATCATAGTACCCTCCCTATTTGTTTAGTTAAATAAATATTTAATCGGCTTATTCAATTTGTGAAAAGAAACAACAACAGTATAATCTTCGCTATCGTTCTCTATCAAGTTAAATTTTGTATAAATGTCTACCTCCTCCTCTTCGCCCAAACCATTAATCAGATTGACCCTTGGCACAAACACATAAAGCGTTTCATTTTCAAATCCTGAATGCAGATTTTTTAGCGAATGACAAAAGTCCTCAACTTTAATCTGAAGCAGTATCTTCTTTTGTTTGTTAGAAAACAGATTATAATTCAAGATGAAATTTCGATTTTCTTTACGATTCTGATTCAGTGATATAGTATATTTACCTTTCTTAATACATTGCTTAATTTTTCTGAGAATGGAAGATATTTCCTCTTTTGAATAATTCTGATTGTAATGTGCTTCGGTCATATATAGTACCTTTCTACTTAATATTATAGACTAATGTACATTTTATATCAATTTTTTTGTACTTATTAGTACATTTTATCTGCATTTTATAAGACACATTAAGTGACTTTAAATTCTTATCTTCCAGAAATCTGTATAACCTATGTCGCTAAAA
>JBJFHC010000083.1:0-4270 GCA_051893275.1 Erysipelotrichaceae bacterium
TGGGTGTCCATGATGGTTGAGATACGGTTTTTCATTTCCTTCTTTCCTCCATAGCCTTCAAGCCACCCTGTTCCTTAATATAATCCATCATTAATCCCAGCATATAGATATTGAAACATGGTGGAGTATTATACATCGAATCCTTCTTAACCATCAGTTCATAATCCATCATAAGCGGAGTAATACTGCGCTTATGCCCTAGCATTCTCTTATCTACAATCACTACAGTCAAGCCTGCGGGCGAAAGATTCTTTTGCGCGCCGGCATAGATACAGGCATATTTAGAAACATCTATTTCCTTAGAACAGATATTGGAAGACATATCACAGATTAATGGAACATTTACTTCGGGTACATAAGACCATTCTGTTCCATAGATAGTATTGTTGTCACAATAATGAAAATAACTGGAACCCTCTTTAACACTTAACTCATCAATAGAAGGTATATGGCTGAATCCATTATCGCCTCCATCATAGGCAACATGTATTTCACCATATTTAGAAGCCTCTTTAAAGGCGATATTGGAAAAGTTGCCGGTAATGGCATAGGTGGCCTTGCCTTCATCACCCAGGAAATTTAAAGGAACTGCTGAAAACTGTGAAGATGCACCACCCTGCAGAAACAGCACTTCATGGCTTTCAGGTACATTCAGTATTTCTTTAAATTTATTCTTAGCTTCATCAAATACCCTCTGAAACAGTGTGCTTCGATGTGACATTTCCATTATGGACATGCCGCTTCCCTCAAAATTCAGAAGTTCACTCTGAGCCTTTTTTAATACTTCATATGGCAGCATGCTTGGCCCTGCCGCAAAATTATATACTCTTCCCTCTTCCATCAGTTTTATCTCCTCATCTTATCTAAATAATTGTAAAACACATGCATAAACTTAGACAAATAATTATTTTACGATTACATATATCATATTGAAATACTTAGAAAGTATGGTAAAATAAGAACGTAAAAAAGCGACCAGCAATGGTTATCGCCAACGCATTAGATGACTAACGTAATTGGGACATTAGGCAGTCATCTTTTTTTATGGAACATAGAAATAGACTTTAGTAATAATCCGATTATTGTCAGGATTATCATAAGCAATTCGTAATCACTCATAAAAAGTACCCTCCTTTAAGTTTGCCTTATCGGAAAATACAAGCCCCGGGGAACCAGAGTTCCTTCGAGGCAATAACCACCACCATTAAAGATATGAAGCATACCTTTGATCGCCATTAATTTTGTAACATCGTATTGATATATTTTGAATGCAGTGCACTGTTTTTGATTAAAACAAACACATATTGATCATCAATAAATAATCTTCTAATCCTTAACAGCATATTAAGGCAATTCACATATGACGGGTGTTAATTCTCATGATATTTTAACATTAAATTTTTTACGATTACATATATCATATTGAAATACTTAGAAAGTATGATAAAATAAAAACGTAAAAAGGCGATCAGCAATGGTTATCGCCCAAACTTGAGATGATGTTCACCTTTGTCCGAGAAACTTAACGGTGATCATCTTTTTTTATCACGCAAACAACAATTTCCAGCAGTTTTACAACTATGCCTACAACTGTAAGCATAAGAGAAAAAAACTCAAAATCTGTCACATAAATACTCCTTTCCGCCTTTGAAAGGAGCCCCGGATTTAAAAAGGAGCCGGGAGATAACCACCACCATTTGAAGACATATTTATGTCTTCAGTCGCCATATATATTATATCATCGTATCAGTATATTTTTTAATACGATACGCAATATTTAATCGATTTTCCCAAATCTCATTGAATACGATATTACAATGATATATAATTACTACGCTATCATAATGGTTATCGCCAAGATGCTAGATGACTAACAGAATTGCAGTAAGGTAGTAAACTTCTTATAAAAGAACGAAATACGTTTTAGTAATAGTCCTATTGTTGTAGAGACTATTATTAGTACCTCCTTAAAATTATTGAAATAAAGGCCCCGGAAACCGATTTATCAGTAATGAAGGGGTGATAACCATATGGTAGATGCTGGTTTTAGATGGATGTCAGTAGCACGATGACAATCCATCTTTTTTAGTTATTTACATGATAAATATTTCACATATTGTTCTATAATAAAGATGCAAATTTTTAAAAATTTGTTTCAAAGGAGAGACATATATTATGGCAAATCGTTTTGTATTAAATGAAACATCTTATCATGGTGCCGGTGCAATCGAAAACATCGTACCTGAAATCAACAACCGTGGCTTCAAGAAAGTATTCGTTGCCACTGACCCAGATCTGATTAAGTTTGGCGTAGCCAAGAAAGTAACTGACCTTCTTGATGCAGCCAAGGTAGACTATGTAGTTTACTCAAACATTCAGGCTAACCCAACAATTGAAAACGTACAGAGTGGCGTAAAGGCATTCAAGGATGCTGGTGCTGACTGTATCGTTGCGATTGGTGGCGGTTCAGCTATGGATACATCAAAGGCTATCGGTATCATTATCAACAACCCAGAATTCGAAGATGTAAGATCTCTTGAAGGCGTAGCTCCAACCAAGAAGCCTTGCGTAACCATTCTGGCTGTACCTACAACTGCCGGAACTGCAGCTGAAGTTACAATCAACTACGTTATTACCGATGTAGAAAGAAAGAGAAAATTCGTCTGTGTTGATGTACATGACATCCCAGCTGTTGCCTTTGTAGATCCTGACATGATGTCTTCAATGCCAGCTTCCCTAAAGGCTGCCACAGGTATGGATGCCCTGACACATGCCATTGAAGGATATATTACTAAGGGTGCCTGGGAACTTTCAGATATGTTCCATATCAAGGCTATCGAAATCATCTCAAGAAGCTTAAGAGCCTCTGTTGCCGGCGACAAGACTGGTGAAGAAGGAATGGCACTTGGCCAGTATGTAGCTGGTATGGGCTTCTCTAACGTAGGTCTTGGTGTTGACCACTCTATGGCTCACACCTTAAGTGCTTACTACAATACTCCACATGGCAAGGCCTGCGCAATGCTGCTGCCTACAGTAATGGAATTCAACGCACCATGCACAGGTGAAAAATACCGTGAAATCGCCAGAGTAATGGGCGTTAAAGGCGTTGATGAAATGAACCAGGAAGAATACCGCAAGGCTGCCGTAGATGCTGTAAGACAGTTATCAATCGATGTAGGTATTCCTCAGACTTTAGTTGGCACAGTTAAGGAAGAAGATATCCCAGAACTTGCCAAGTCAGCATATGAAGATGCCTGCCGTCCTGGAAACCCTAGAGAAGTATCTGTAGAACAGATCGAAGAACTCTATCGTTCACTGATGAAATAACGACTTAAGCCGGTTTAAACAACCGGCTTTTCTATTATCTTCTATCGGCAACATTTATAAAGACGTCTGTTAAAAGACGCCTTCACTTTAAATATCGATTAATAATAATTACTTATTTGCTGCATGTGCACCCGCAAGATGGATAGAGATTCAAACCGAGCTCTGTTTTTGAACATCGAAACAACCAGGTTATGATTATCTGCAGGCATATTCAGCCTCATCCAAAAGACGCTCTGTCAGTTTGTGTATACTTACCGAAGGGTTCATATTTTTAATATCCTTCAAATAGTTTTTTCCATCTTTTTTCCAGTAATCTTCAAGCTCTTTTGCGTTTACAATAGCGGATCTAATCGATTTATTGCCGTCGGAACTCAACAGACTTGCAATAGTTCCAGGCGCCGCTTTTGCTTTGCTGTCATAATTGTCTATACCCAGATAATCTCTCATTTTAGAGTAGATCTGTGACTTTGTCTTTTTGCTGTCTATATTCATCTGTTCAAAATGCATAACCAGCCAGGTCTCAAATACCAGTGATGAATAGTCCAGAACATATTCATTATTTGAGCTTATCATATAAGTAATGACATCTTGAATATCATCCGGTGCATCACAGTCAAATACAAGATGTTTTTCGTACAGTGCATATTTAATGGATTTTCTCTCATCAGATAGAAAGTTTTCTGCATATTGAAAAACATGTCTTGCGTTTCCCTCGACATTTATAGGTTCAATTACTATATCCGTATATTTTGTTTTACAATTATTCTCAAAATATTTCCTGAAGTAATCCAGATAATTATACTCAGTCGAACCTTCACAGAAAATAAGAAGCTTACCAGCGTGTTCGGGTATGGGATTTGTTACTCTTCTTACGCCATTAACTAATCTCCCCATAGCCATTCCTCCATCTGTTCACTGTCCAGCCAGTTTTCCTCAATTACTG
>JBJFHC010000084.1:0-4258 GCA_051893275.1 Erysipelotrichaceae bacterium
ATTATTGGTGTTAAAGTTTTAACAGTTACTTAAGAAATTGATAATATCTTAAATATCTGATAACATAGTATCGGATATATGTATAGAGATGAGCTTAGGTCAATAGATGACGACAGATTTTCTTTAATCAATAAGGAAAGACTATCAAAATATCTACAGGATATTAAAAAAGAAAGAAAGAATCTGGCAGAAAATGTATCTGATTCTGAATTGCTGGAACTTATGGGAGTCACAAAAGGTGGACATTTTACAATCGCAGGGTTAATGTCTTTTTCGTTATATCCTCAGGCTTATTTTCCTCAGCTTTGCATAACGGCTGTAGCTTTGCCTGGCAGCGAACAGGGATTAAGCATTAATGATGAACGATTTATCGATAACAAAAGAATAACTGGCTCAATACCTGAAATGGTGGAGGAAGCAGTGGACTTCGTATGGAGAAACAGCCGAAAAAATACAGTTATTGATTCTAGAGGACGACGTGCCGATAGAGAAGAGTATCCTTTAAAAGCTGTCAGAGAGGCTATATTAAATGCACTGATACACCGTGATTATAGTGCTTATACTGAAAATATACCTGTCAGAATTGAAATGTACTCTGACAGAATGGAGATAATCAATAGTGGTGGTTTGTATGGAAATATATCTATTAATGAATTAGGACAGGTAAGGCCTGGTAATCGAAACCCAGCCCTTGCGAATATACTTGAAATTTTGCATACTACTGAGAACAGATACTCAGGGATTTGGACAATCAGGAATGAGTTCGCGATGAACAATTTGCCAGTACCTGCCTTCTCTGTTAAACATGGCGACTTCAAGGTAGTGATGAGAAACAGCTTATATGCTGATTCGCTTTCACAAGAAGATGCGGTAATAGAATTTTGTTCAAGTCCGAGAACCAGGGATGAGATCGTGTCTTTTGTAGGTAAATCTAAAAACTTTGTAATGTCGCAGATTGTAAATCCACTGGTAGAGAGTGGCAAACTTAAGCTTACAATGCCTGAAAAACCAAAAAGTCCATACCAAAAATATGTCAAAGAACAGTAATATTATAGGCTAAGATTAATCTGGTGGCGGCTTCTACTGGCGAGATGGCCAAGCGCCATGGCTTTGTCTATATTGACTATCAGGATGATGGAACAGGCAATGGTTCAAGGTACATAAATGATTCATTCTACTGGTATAAGAAAGTTATTGCCTCTAGTGGCAAAGATTTAGATTAAACAAAAGGAACCTGATGAGGTTCCTTTAAAAAACTATTTTTTGTATCTGTAACATTCATCAAACGCAGGACGCATATCATTCATTTGCGATGAAGATATATTATATTTTTTTGCCAGACTTTCCCAGTTGTCTCTTACGGTCACAGCGATATTATCTACAATCTGTTCAGCCTGTTTTTTTGTCAGAGAGAAATGATGCGCCGTATTAATGGCAAGCTCAAAGGAAATGCGGGAATCTCGCTCATCCACAAGCAGACTTAGTTCATTGCCATAAGGAACAGGGTTGATATCATAGACAGGAGAAAGAAGCCAGCCACTTGAACCATAAATAAAGGCATGATTTCTTAAATGATCGTCTGTATTGGAAATCGCCATATTAAAGACAATTCTTTTAAAAAGCTCCAGGGTGTCTGTATTTGGACTGGCACCATTTGTTTTAATAAAATCCAATATTTCCAGATAACTTGAACCATCATCGGCAGAAGCTCCATCGCCTTTTCCTAATAGTGTCATAGCCGATGAAAAATGAATTCTTTTATTAAAGATCCTGTCGAATCTTTTAATTAGAAAGGTGCTGCCAAAGTCAGAAAATTTCTCGAGACTTGATTCTTGTGTATTTAAACCACAAAGTTTTGCCAGGTCATATGCCACTTTTTCCCAGGCACCAGTATCAGATTCATCGTTTCGGGAAGGAAATTTCGCAATCCACAGTTCGCCATTGGTATCTATTACAGTTGCCTTTGGCCTTGCACCACCCAAAGAAGAGCCGGGTTTTAAAAGCTGCATCAGCCATTTTTCTATATTTTTATCATTTTCATAATTTCTCGAAGCTTCTTCAAGAGTTCTTAAAGAAGCCCATGGTGGAACGCTTGTGCTTGAATCATCGTTTAAAAATGGCCCATCAGGATTTAGTTTGAATCTAAGTCCTCCTGATCTGGTATAATCATCTACGCCTGTAAGATAGTCGCTTTCATAAAGTTTACGAGGCTTTCTGTCTTCTTTTATGGCCAGTGTTCTTTCTCTTCTGTTCATTAGAGTACGGCCCCAGCGGTCTGGACAGGCATCCTGAAAAATGCCAAACAGACTGCTGTCTAAAGGGAATTGCATTCCTGTATATGGATTAAGAGCTGGATCTATAATGATAGATGAATCATGAGTTTCTAACCATGATGAATCAAATTCAAAGGAATATGATTCACCATTTCTTATTACATCAACATATAGTTTTCCCAGCAAAGTATCAGTATCTGATGAAAAACTGTCATATATATAAATAGTCTTTTCCATTGTTTACCTCTTCTTTGCCCTTTTTCTTGTTTCAATCTGAAATTCCTGCATCTGTCTGATCAGTCTTTCATCCTTTGCCACCAAAAGTAAATCCTTATCCATCCCGCCCATGGCATGCAGTACTGCCGCATAATGACCCATTGCTACACCTGGATTGCCATTTTCTATTTTCCAGAGGGTGGCTCTGGAGATAGTGGCTCTTTCGCAAATCAGTTCAGCTGAAAGGTTTCTTCTCAGTCTGGCACTTTTTATCTGTTCGCCCATTGTCTTTAATATATCTCTGGTATAAGGAAGCATGTTAAATCCTGAACTTTTCATAAATATATCCTTTTATGTTTACTATTATAAACAAATATATATTTTATGTATATATTAGTAAACATTAATATTCAATAGATACAAAATATCAGTTTTTCTGAAATGTGCTATAATATAGATGTCATAAGGAGATGTGGTGGTACACAATCCAAAAGAAAAGAGGAGTTCCAGCTCCTCTTTTTCAGTACCACCACTCAAGCAGCTAAGCTACTTCTTCAACTCCTTAACCATCATATAAAGCATTATCATAGTGATAATTACATTTATATCGATTGTCATGTGCGTTGTGGCGATGGTACAGGTAAGTATAATTCATGACTTATACCTCCCGTATATTATCGTTAAATTATCTTTTTATGTCAGACATCACAGTTATTGATATACTGTTTCTTTTATGAAATTTTTATATGTAACAGAAATAATATAAATGTTAAAATAATTCTAAAGAAAGAAGGTAAATTTATGGACGCAAAAGTAAGCGCATTATTAAATGACCAGATCAATAAGGAATTATATTCTGCATATCTTTATCTTGATATGGCCAACTACTACAATGAAAAGGGCCTTGATGGCTATTCTAACTGGTATGAGATTCAGGCTAAAGAGGAACAGGATCATGCCATGCTCATCTATCAGTATCTGCACAACAATTCACAGAAGGTTACTTTAGAAGCTATCGGCAAGCCAGACAAGGTATTTACCTGTCTGATGGATCCTCTGAAGATGGCTCTTGAGCATGAGGAGTATGTTACTTCTTTAATCAACAACATCTATGCAGCTGCCGATGAGGTTAATGATTATCGTACTAAGCAGTTCTTAGACTGGTTTGTTAAGGAACAGGGTGAAGAAGAGAAGAACTCTAATGATATGATTACCAAGTTTGAACTGTTTGGTAATGATCCTAAGGGTCTTTATATGCTGAATAATGAATTAAAGACCAGAGTTTATTCTGCACCTTCACTGGTATTAGACTAAACAGATTATTAAGTACTGTTATCTAATAGACATTTGTATCAAGTTTATTCTTGTATCTTATTTTTAAGTTAATAGAATAAGCTTAGGGAAAAAGAGATGAATCTGCTGTTTGCGATAGATGAAAGATGTATAGATCAGTTAAGCATGACTTTAAGGTCAATATTAAGATGTGATGAAAATGCACATTATGAGGTCTATATTCTGGAATCTGATCTGAAACAGGAAACCAAGAAAGCGATTTCGAATATAAGTGAATCGCTTTCTTTTCATTTTATCCAGGTTGATAAAGATATCTTTAAAGGCTTTATGACTACTTCCAGATATCCAGAGACTATCTACTATAGACTGATTGCGCCTCTTGTTCTTCCTGAAGATGTTGATAGAATTCTCTACCTGGATGTGGATATTATCGTGATTAATAAACTTGATGAACTCTATAATATGGACTTTGAGGG
>JBJFHC010000085.1:0-17688 GCA_051893275.1 Erysipelotrichaceae bacterium
TCGCGGTTATGAATCGGAAAGATAATACGATCAAAGAAGATATCACTCAGTCCCCTGTCAGTAAACCTGGCCAGACCACAGTTTACTATATCCTCATCTTTATAGCCCTTCTGATTCAGATATTTATACATAAAGTTGTCACCAGGATTAAAGCCGATATTAAATTTTTCAATAACAGTATTATCTATTCCTCTGTCATTTAAATACTTTAAGGCCTTCTCACCAGCTCTTGTAGCAGTTAATAGATAATTGGTTTCCTCAAGGTATGCCTTCATCAGCTCATAGTATTTTTCGTTAGGATCTGTTCTTCTTGGTGCTTCATCGATTTCAATATGCTTACCGATAATGTCGCCAACTTCTTTGACAGCTTCCGGAAAAGAAACCTTTTTATAGTTCATCACAAAAGAGAACGCATTGCCGCCATTACCGCAGACAAAACACTTATAGAGCTGTTTCTCCTCACTGATCTGTAAAGAAGGATCGTGGTCATCATGAAAAGGACACTGAGCTCGATACCCCCTGCCCTTTTTCTGTAATGGAATGTAGTGCCCTATAACTTCAGATATAGAGGCACTGTTTCTGATGTCTTCGATGACTTCATTACTAAGACGCATTAAAATACTAATTCTTTTCTAATATAATCCTTTAAATCTGCAATCTTTACTCTTTCCTGTTCCATAGAATCTCTATGTCTTACCGTAACTGACTCGTCATTTTCGGAATCAAAGTCATAGGTTACACAGAATGGAGTACCAATCGCATCATTTCTTCTGTAGCGCTTACCGATTGAACCGGCTTCGTCATATTCACATCTGAATTCATTATTCAGATCCTCAAATACTGCATAGGCCTTATCTGAAAGCTTTTTAGATAAAGGAAGTACAGCTACCTTGACAGGTGCCAGGGCTGGCTTGAAGTGCATTACTATTCTTTCATCATTGTCGCCAATTTTTTCTTTATCATAGGCGTCGCAGCAAAGCGCCAGAAACAGTCTCTCCACACCAACTGATGGCTCTACACAGTATGGAATATATCTTTCATTTGTCTCAGGATCCAGATAGCTTAAATCCTTGCCTGATACCTTTGAGTGACAGCTTAAATCATAGTCAGTTCTATCAGCTATACCCCATAACTCACCCCAGTCAGTAAATGGATAGGCATATTCAATATCGCTGGTACCCTTGGAATAGAAAGACAGCTCTTCCTGTTCATGTTCTCTTACACGGATGTTTTCTTTCTTAATACCTAAACGATAGACAAAGTTAACGCAGGTATCAACCCAGTATCTGTACCATTCCATATCCTCACCAGGCTTACAGAAGAATTCCAGTTCCATCTGTTCAAATTCTCTGACACGGAAAATAAAGTTTCCTGGTGTAATCTCATTACGGAATGACTTGCCGATCTGGCCAATACCAAATGGCAGTTTCTTACGTGATGTACGCAGAACATTGTTAAAGTTTACAAAGATACCCTGAGCGGTTTCTGGTCTTAAATAAACTACTGACTTAGAATCCTCAACTGTACCAATAAAGGTTTTGAACATCAGATTGAATGGACGCGCATTAGTAAAGTTATGCTTACCGCACTTTGGACAGACAACGTTGTTTTCTTCAATCATCTGATCCATCTCTTCAGGTGTCTTGCCTTCAGCCGATAAACCGGTTGATTCCTCAATCAGATTATCTGCTCTGAATCTTGACTTGCATTCCTTACAGTCAACCATGGAATCTGAGAATCCCTTTAAGTGTCCTGAAGCCTCCCAGGTCTTGGAATTCATCAGAATAGCTGAATCAATTCCAACATTATATTTAGATTTCTCAACAAATTCCTTCCACCATAAATCCTTGATATTCTTTTTTAAGGCAGCTCCCAGAATACCAAAGTCCCAGGAATTAGACAGACCGCCATAAATTTCTGAGCCCTGATAAACAAAGCCGCTTGTTTTTAAGTGTGTTACGATTTCTTCAAAACTATATTTACCCATAACAAAAAACCTCTCTTCTTAAGCACATCTATTATACGCTACTTTTAACTCTTTCACTAGCCTCTTTAATCAGTTTTCCCACATCAGAAACATTATGCGCATCACTGGCCGTAATAAAACTTACGCCCTTTTTCTTAAAAATACCAATCAGCTCATCGCTTAAGCCGATATCCTTACAGCCATAGCGATAGAAACAGCCGCTGTTATTTTCACATAAAAGATGATGTTCAACCAGCAGATCAGCTATTTCATTATAAGTATCTGTCATATCGCACTTTGGCACATAGCCAAAAAGCTTTACATTGTCCATATGTCCAACAGAAGTAAAAAGATCGCTTTTAATCAGTTTCTTAACTGCTTCATAATAGTGTTTATATAAAAGATCTGTATCATATTTTTCCCATAACAGTTCCTTTGAAAAACCCATATCATAGAGAATAGAATCAATAGAATGAATGGAACCAATCAGAAAATCATAATGCCTGTCTTTTAGTACATCTCTTAAAATATTTTCTGACTTTGGCGTATAACAGACTTCAAGACCATAGAGTACCTTAATGGGGAAACTCATTTTCTTCATTTCCCTGATAAGTTCATCGTATTCATCCAGAGTGTTCTTAAACTTGCCGCCCAGCCATCTACTCTGTATTTCAATATCTCTTAATTCATCATAACAGTGATAGAACTCTTTAAAACGGTGTGTATGATCCAGAATATGCAGCTCATCAATATTATTCCTGATGGCTTCATTAATAAATTCCAGAACATATTCCTTTGTAAGAGGTCCCTTTTCAAGATGTACATGAGAGTCTACAAGATACATAAATCCTCCTTTTTCAAAAAGACAGCCAGTATATGGCTATCTTACTAAACACATATCACCAGTTTCCTGCATCTTCGTAATGTTTCCATCCTTCATCAGATAGAACTCACCACGGATATATTTTCTATCCCCGTCAATCCAGAGATAGGTGGCATCAGGAAACAGATATATTTCTTTGCCCATTGAGTCCTGTGCAATAATATCATCGATAAGCTTTTTGCCGTTTAAGATTTCATCTTTAAGCTGAACGTAATGTGGAACCATCAGGATATCAGCCAGTCCATAGCCTTCATAATACTTAATATAGTCTGGGTCAGCTTCTTCTGATTCGTTTTCTGGTGGCACATAAACAGTTTTGAGCATATTCATTGAACCGGCTGAACAGCCAATTAAAAGAATGTTCTTTTTATTCAGATATTCTTCAAAATGAATCTCATGCAGATAATTTATCTGTTTATGACAGCTTCCGCCCGCCATAATAAAGATATTGGCTTTCTTTAAATATTTTTCCGGTTCATAGAGACGATGGTCAATGGTTTGCCAGCTGTCTATTTCAAAATGTTCTCTATAGGCTCTTGAATGAACTCTTACATAGTTATCAGTAGTTACATAATCATCAGGATCTGAAGCTATGTAACAGATTCGGGCTTTTTCAGGCCAGGCATTCAAAAGCTGAGTTCTTAAAGAGTTCTTGCGAAACAGTTTATCGTGATTGTTGTAAGGCGACGAGCACAAGAAAGCTTTCATACTACTTAACCTTTAATCCAAGTTCATTCAGCTGATCACTGTCTACTCCACTTGGTGCATCAGACATTAAGCACATAGCTGAGGCAGTTTTAGGGAAAGCTATAACATCCTTGATATTGTCAGTATCACTTAAGATCATCACCAGTCTCTCTAAGCCAATACCTACGCCAAGATGTGGAGGAGCACCATATTCAAAAGCTTCCAGGAAGAAGCCGAATCTTTCTTTAGCTTTCTCTGGTGTAAGTTCCAGAGCTTCAAATACCTTAGCCTGCAGTTCTTCATTATGAATACGCACCGAACCAGACAACAGTTCATAGCCATTTAATACCAGGTCGTAGGCTCTTGAGTAGCAGTGTGCCTTATCGGTTAACAACTTATCCAGATCCTCTTCTCTAGGTGAAGTAAATGGATGGTGGGCTGCCATATATCTGCCTTCAGTTTCTGAATATTCAAACATTGGAAATTCCGTAATCCAGGCAAAACAGTATTTTGATCTGTCAATAAGATTCTTCTCATTGGCTACCTTTACTCTTAAAGCGCCAAGTGAGGCATTGACTGTCTTGAGATCACCAGAAATAATAAACACGATTTCTTTATTATCTAAACCTAATGAATTCTTTTCTTCTTCACTTAAGGCATTATTTAAAGAACCCGAATAGGTATCATTATCTTTCTTTAAATAGGCCAATCCTTTAGCACCATAAATCTTGACAAATTCAGTAAGTTTATCAATTTCTTTTCTTGAATATTCAATATTAGAGAACTTAAGAGCCTTAATAACGCCATTATTGGTCAAAACATCCTTGAATACCTTGAAATCAGTATTCACGAATAATTGAGAAATATCGCTCATTGGATTACCAAATCTTAAATCCGGTTTATCTGAGCCATATAAAGCCATTGCGTCATCATATTTAATACGTGGGAATTCTAAGTTATCTACACCCTTAATCTCTTTAAAGATAGCTCTCATGATTTTTTCAACTACACTAAAGATATCTTCTTCTTCTGCAAAGGACATTTCAATATCAATCTGAGTAAATTCAGGCTGTCTGTCCGCTCTTAAATCTTCATCACGGAAACATCTGGCAATCTGGAAATAACGGTCCATTCCACCAATCATCAGAAGCTGTTTATAAATCTGCGGAGATTGAGGAAGCGCATAGAATCTTCCATTATAAAGACGTGAAGGAACCAGATAGTCACGAGCACCTTCAGGCGTTGACTTTGATAGAATTGGTGTTTCTACTTCCACAAAATCATCATTATGCAGAATAGAACGCACAATGGTAGTAACTTTATCTCTAAGTAAAAGCTTTTCCTTGATTGGATTTCTTCTGATATCCAGATATCTGTACTTCAGCCTGGTCTCTTCCAGGGCATCGGTTTCATCGGCAATAATCATTGGCGTAGTCTTAGACTTTGATAAAACTCTGCATTCATCTACCAGCACTTCAACTTCACCAGTTGAAAGTTTGGGATTTGGCACTTCCTTCAACGCCACTTTACCCTTAACCTGAATTACATATTCATTTCTTACATCCTTAACAAGCTCAGAATGTGCTTCATCAAAAGTAACCTGCGTAATACCATAGCGGTCTCTTAAATCAATAAAAACAATCGATCCAAGATTTCTTCTCTTGGCAACCCAGCCTGCAAGAATTACTTCTTTACCAGCATCTTCTTTTCTTAACTGTCCGCATGTATGATCTCTATACATTTTTATTCACCTAGTCCTTCCAGATATTTATCTAATTCCTCATAATTAACACTGGTCTGTGTTTTATTTAAAGTATCTTTAATAGTCAGCCTGTTATCTTTTACTTCATCTTCACCAATAATAATGATATATTTTGCCTTATGACGGTCAGCTGACTTAAACTGCGACTTCATTGATCTTGCATAATAATTGAGTTCAACATTATACAGTTCATCTCTGAGCTTCTTGGCCGTTTTGAATGAAAGCTCACTGCCCTTGGCCATATCAATGATATAAAAGTCACATGGAAGCGAATAATCAGTTTCTTCTTTATTCTCTTCATCAGCCATAATACACAGCCTCTCCAGTCCGCAGGCAAAGCCAATACCCGACATGGCTGGGCCACCCATCTGGCTTACCAGCTCATCATAGCGGCCGCCTGCCAGTACTGTAGCCTGGGAACCGGCATTTTCATTGGTTGATACCAGTTCAAATACTGTATCGGTATAATAGTCAAGCCCTCTAACCAGCGAGTCATCTACTACATAGGGAATATTGACACTTTCCAGATATTTCTTTACTTCTTCAAAGTAGGCTTTAGAATCGGCAGAGAGATAATCATGCATCTTGGGAGCATTCTTGACTATTTCTGTTTCCCTGTCAATCTTGCAGTCCAGAATTCTTAAAGGATTCTTGTCTAAGCGGTTCTGACAGTCATAACACAATTCATCTCGATACTGTTCAAAGTATTCTTTCAGGGCTTTAGAATACGCAACTCTGGACTCACTGTCTCCCAGAGTATTAATTAATACTTTAAGATTCTCAAGTCCACAGAAATCAATAAAGTTATAGGCCAGGGCAATTACTTCAGCATCAATCAATGGTGATTTCTCACCAATATTTTCAATACCCAGCTGAGTAAACTGACGCTGGCGACCCTTTTGTGGCCTTTCATGTCTGAACATCTCGCCCATATAGGCCAGCTTAACCGGCTCACCTGAGGCGTAGAGCTTGTTCTGTATTAAGCTTCGAACAATTCCGGCGGTTCCTTCTGGCCTTAAAGTAAGTTCATCCTTGCCATTAGGTGAGAAAGTATACATTTCCTTGGTCACCATATCAGAAGTATCATTTTCTTTTTTAAAGACTCCGGAATATTCAAAAATCGGAGTTTCCATTAAACGGTAGCCATAAGATTCGGCCGTATCTTTAAATGCACTTTTCAGTCTTCTTCTTTTTTCAAACTGATCGGGCAGAATATCGTAAGTTCCTTTAACTGTCTGATACATAAATCCTCCTTAAACAAATAAAAAAGGCAGTAAAGGGCGCGAGATGCGCGGTACCACCTTCATTTTTTACTTTATACTCTTAACGCGAGCTACGAACATCATCCAAGCTGTCCCTGAACTATTTCCTTCCTGAATTTCACCATCCTCAGGTCTCTTTTAAAGTCCATAAGTTCATTCTTCTTTTCATCTGACTTCTAATGTATTGTAACACATTCTGCTTAAAGATTTTCTATCATCCTGTCTAATTCTATTTTTGCCTCAATATTGGCATATAAAGCTTTTAATATCTCATCACTGTCACCCTTATTTAGAAAACAGTTATACATTTCCTCAATAGACTGACTGTTGTTTTCAAAAACCTTCTTAATCTGTTCCATCGACAGAACATATTTAAAACAGGCGATAAGCAGAAACTGCGCAATGTGTTGTCTCGAATAAGTTTTCTTTATTCCCTTTGGCACAATCTTAAGTTTTACGTAGTTAGTAATCATGCTGCCGGTAAGCTGATTATCTTTTTCCAGATATGCATTAATATATTTGGTGATCTGATCCAGATATAATCCTACATCCGGTATATTTTCAAATAATGGTAAATTCATATCTTTATGTTACAGAATTATTAAAAATAAATCAATAACCCTTGATAAGTTATTAAATAACCGATATTATAAATATGTAATCAGTTTTTTAATAACCGATTAGGAGGTTTTATATATGGCATTAAACGCAAAAGATCCAATTTCCTGGCTTACTCATTTTATTGGCTTTATACTGGCAATAATTGCTACACCGATTATTATTACTAAAGCGCATATAGATAATGTCGGTATTACATTTATGGTGGCGATTATCATCTTTATGGTAAATATGATGCTTCTATATGCCGCAAGTGCCACCTATCACTATTTTAATATCTCTGAAAAAGTGAATCTGATTCTCAAAAGAATCGATCACTGCTCAATATTTCTGCTGATTGCTGGTACCTATACACCAGTATGTGTTATCGGTATCGGTGAAAAATCCTATCCAATGCTGATAACGGTATGGATACTGGCAATTTTGGGTATTATCTTTAAGCTTTTCTGGGTAACCTGCCCTAAATGGGTATCTTCTGTAATGTATATCGGCCTTGGCTGGGTTGTGGTATTTAATATTAAGACAGTATTTATTTCTTTAAGCACTGCACAGTTTATCTGGCTTTTGACTGGCGGTTTATTCTATACAGTCGGAGGCGTTATTTATTCGCTTAAACCAAAAATCTTTAAAAAAGAAGAACTCACCGGTTTTGGCAACCATGAGCTCTTCCATATCTTTGTAATGTTAGGGACAGCGTGTCATTTTATCTGTTGCCTTATGCTGGTATAATGGATGGAAACATCCATTTTTTTATGCGTTGTAAACATTTAAATCGATAGCCTTTTCACTTGAGGCAATGATTGTAGTAACCACTGCATCACCAGTTACATTGGTCATGGCCTGAGACATGCCAACCAGCGAATAGACACCCATAATTATACTTATGGCTTCTGAAGGTATGCCAATGCATGGAAGAAGTATCGAGATACAGATCAGATTTCCACCAGGAACTCCTGGTGCGCCCATGGATAAGACCATTATCATCACAAAAATAGTGAATAACAGTGAACCATTAATTTCTACGCCAAATATTTTAGCCATATAGAAAGCTGTAATGATTAAAGTAACACATGATCCATCCATATTGATGGTTGCCCCTAATGGTATGGAAAAGGAATAAATTTTAGAGGCAATACCCAGTTTTTCCTCACAGGCCTTCATTGATGAAGGCATGGTGGCATTGGATGAAGCAGTTGAAAATCCCGTCAGCATTACGCCCGAAAACTTCTTAATGAACTGCAAGGGATTAAGCCTTGTAAATATCAGCAGAATTATCATATAGACAGCTATCATCATGAAGTGTCCAAGATAACATACCGGTACCCAGGCAAAGACAGACATAATATTTGACATATCAATGGTCAGTATCATTTTGGCCATTGAACAAAATACGGCAATCGGCATAAAAGAAATAATTATGGCTGTAATTTTCGACATCAGGCTGTTTAATACTTTAACAGCAGCGGTAAGTTTTTCATTATGTACAAGCGAAACACCGATGCCAAGAAGTACAGCCATAAAGATTATCTGCAGCATATCACCATCCAGAAATGGTGAAATGATATTTTTTGGTATGATATTGATTATAGTATCTTTGATAGAAATTGAGACAGCTGGCTCAGCTACATTCTGTGAACTCTGGATAACCATATTCATGAGCTCACTGTTTCCAATCGGAGCGATAAAATAGGCAATTCGTCCAGTAATTATGGCCAGGATCGAGGTAAAGACATACAGCAGTATTACCTTCCCGGCTATTTTGCCCAGAGTTCTCAGGTTATCAAAATCGGCTATTGATGAGGCAATCGAGAAAAGCACCAGCGGTCCAACTATCATCTTTAAGGCATTAAGAAACATGGTATAGATGGGCGCAAAGAGATTGTTCACAAAAAGAGTATTAATTTCATCGTTTAAAATATTCTTTAGTAACAGACCAATAACTATTCCGCCTATTAGCGCAAATACAGTATTGATAAGCTGTCGGTATGGTGATCTTTTTACATTGATCTGAACGTGATTGATTCCGCTCTTGTGACTGATGCTAATATTATCACCCAGTACTTTTCTGATCAGTTCCCTGATTACATTTTCTTCTTCCTCATCCAGATCAGAGAATTCATACTGTTTCTTTAGCTCATCGATTTCAAAGGAAGTACCTTTACACTGTATCTTAAGAGAAATATTGCCAAAATAAGAAAATATTCTGACAGTAACATCATCTTCTGGATCAGCATGCTTAATCAGACAGTCTAAAACATCCTCCAGAGAAAACAGTGTGGATACAATTGTATCATTTTTCAGTTTCAGCATTTTAAGATAACTTTCTGTTTTCTTTACAGCTTCTGTAATATTATTGGTCCTGGCCTGAAATATAATTTTTTCCATCTTTATTTTATAGTTCTTGATACATCAATTACCGATGACACCTTCTTCAGATTGGACATAATATTGTCCAGATGTTCCTTGTCATCTATCATTAGAGAAATAAGGGCAGTGGCAGTTAAAGTTTCCTGATCAACCGAAATATTAACACCGGTTAAAGAAGCCTTAAACTGTGAGATACAGGTTACAAGATCAGTCAAAAGGAAGTTACGGTCATTGGCAATAACCTTAATATTGGCACAGTATTTAACATCCGGCTTCTCTTCAGCCCACTCAACATAGATTAATCGTTTCTTGTTTAAGATATTCGGACAGCAGTCTCTATGTACCTTGATACCCTGTCCCTGGGAGACAAAGCCGACAATCAGATCGCCATATATCGGTGCGCAACAGGAAGCCAGAGAAATCTTTACATCCGAAATGCCGTTAACCACAACACCATATTTGGATACCGCCTTCTGACGGTTCTTGTTTTTGGTAATCATGGTAGTGAGAGTTGTTTTATCAAGTTCTTTCTTGCCGGTTTTAACCAGTTTTTCAATGATTGAATAAGGTGAGAGAGATTTTACACCAATCGCAAACATCAGGTCATTGTAGTTTTTAACCGCAAATTCACTGTATATTTTTTCCAGTTTATCTTTAGTAAGGAAGTCTTTAGGGTTAAGATTCTCTTTTCTGAAGGCTTCTTCAAAATATTCTTCACCCAGCTTGATTGATTCGGCTTTTTCTTCCAGTTCTTTTTTCTGGAAGAAGGTATTGATCTTTGAACGGGCCTGTTTAGTCTTGACAATCTTGAGCCAGTCTTCACTTGGTGAAGAGTTTTTGTTTGTCTTAAGTTCTACTACATCACCAGTTTTGAGTTCGGTATTTAAGGGCACCATGATGCCATTAACCAGGGCACCAACCGTCTGATGACCAACATCAGTATGTACTCTATAGGCAAAGTCAATTGGCGTCGAACCTGGCGGCAGGTCAATAATTCTGCCCTTTGGAGTCATTACATAGACAGTCGCATTAAAGACATCACCAATGACGGTTTCCATATATTCGCCATCTGATTTATCAGAATCTTCAAATTCCTTAAGCCAGTTTAGTTCTTTAACAATTTCTTTCTGTTCCTGGTGAGAATCATAGTTGCCTTCCTTATAGGCCCAGTGGGCGGCAACACCCTTCTCAGCTACTTCATCCATTTCTTCAGTACGGATCTGAATCTCAAAAATTTTGCCGCCATGCCCAATAACGGTTGTATGCAGCGAACGGTAAAGATTAGACTTAGGTACGGCAATATAGTCTTTCAGACGGCCTGGGATTGGCGGATAGGAATTATGAATATAGCCCAGTATTTCATAGCAGTTCAGTTCACTCTGGGTAACAATTCTGATAGCCAGCAGATCAAGTATTTCGTCAAAACGCTTATTCTTTTTTACCATCTTGTTGTAGATGGAATAAAGATGCTTAGAACGGCCAAAAATACGGAAAGGAATATTATGTGATCGGAGCATTTCCGAAATATCACTGATCATGTTCTTGACCTGTTCATCTCTTTCCTGTTTCTTGGATTCAACAAGATGAGCTATTTCATGGTATTTTTCTGGATTAAGATAGAGGAAACACAAATCTTCCAGCTCGTTTTTGATTTCCGCAATACCCAGACGGTGGGCAATAGGCGCATAGACTTCCAGTGTTTCCTTGGCGATACGCTGCTGCTTCTCAGGAGGCTGGAATTCAAGGGTACGCATATTATGCAGTCTGTCTACCAGTTTGATCAGGATAACACGGATATCCTTGGCCATTGCGATAAAGATTTTTCGATGATTGGCAGCCTGATATTCTTTTTCATCCTTGAATTTCAATGCACCAATCTTGGTTACGGCTTCATCAAGATTATAGATGTCTTCATCAAATTCCGCCAGGAATTCTTCTTTCGTAACACCACAATCCTCTAATACATCATGCAGAAGACCACCAACGATAGTTTTAGGGCCACAGTTAAGTTTAGCCAGTTCATAGGCAACAGAAATAATGTGAACAAAATAAGGTTCACCTGATTTGCGGTACTGTCCCTCATGTTTCTTGTAGGCATAGTCATAGGCTTTGCGTATCAGTTTAAGTGAATCTTCGTTGTGAATATAGGATTCCACTTTCTCAAAAAACATTTCTTCTGTCGGTGCAATATATTTCATTCACAATACCCCCTTCCCATATTTAAAAAATCGCAGCTTAAGCTACGATTAATACTCCATCAGAGTAAAGACTTTGTAGTCCTTAAGTTTTTCTCTTCCCTTTAAATCGACAAGTTCAATCAAGAAAGCGATCCCGGCAACAATGCCACCGTTTTCTTCAATCATCTTGACTGTAGCTTCAACTGTGCCGCCAGTTGCCAAAAGGTCATCCACCACAATCACCTTCTGACCAGGAATAATTGAATCAGCAGTTATTTCCAGCTTGTTGGTGCCATATTCCAGAGCATATTCAGCCGATACAGTCTTTCTTGGCAGTTTGCCAGGTTTTCTGACCGGTACAAAACCAATTTTTAATTCAGTCGCCACCGGGCAGCCAATCATAAAGCCTCTTGATTCGGGACCATAGACAGCCTCAGCACCTACACTTTTGGCAAACTCGGCAATCTCTTTTATTGCTGAAGCATATGCTTCACCATTTGCCAGCAGTGGAGTAATATCTCTAAACAGGATACCTTCAATTGGAAAATCAGGAATAGTTTCAATATAGTCTTTGTAGTTCATAATTCAGCCTCTTTTAAACAAGTTATATTATATCTAATTAAAAAATAGATTCAACTTAAAATAAGGCGGTCAGATGACCGCCACACAGTTATTAGTCTTCAGCTCTTTCCATCTTCTCAGGAGCGCTTACACCCAGCAGGTCTAAAGCGTTCTTGATGGTAATCTGAGTAGCCTTTGATAAGGCCAGACGCTGATTGGAAAGTTCCAGATTTTCTGGATTATAGATACGGCAGGCACCATAGAATGAATGGAAATAGCTTGCCAGCTTATGAACATAGTTACAGATCTTGTTAGGAGCACGGTTAATAGCCGCATCGCCTACAACAGATGGGAACTGTGAGATATATTTAATCAGTTCAATTTCCTTTGGATCAGTTAATAGATCATAATTATCCAGATATTTTATTTCCTTGCCTTCCAGCAGTGTATTGATTCTGGCATAGGCATACTGAATATAGAATACCGGATTATCATTTGATTTTGTTCTGGCCAGAGTCATATCAAAATCCATATGTGTACTTAATTCCTTCGAAAGGAAGAAGTATCTTGTGCAGTCTAAACCAATATCATCAATAAGTTCTCTTAAAGTAATGGCATTGCCTGTACGCTTTGACATCTTAACTTCAACACCATTATCTACCATTCTTACCATCTGACAGATATCAACCTGCAGATTGTCTCTAGGATATCCCAGAGCTTCCATGGCGGCCTTCATACGTGGAATATAGCCATGGTGATCGGCACCCCAGATATTAACCAGAATCTCAAAGCCCCTGTCATATTTATATAAATGGTTGGCAATATCAGGAGTCATATAAGTATAGTAGCCATCAGACTTTTTCAATACTCTATCCTTATCATCACCATATAAAGACGCCTTGAACCAGATAGCGCCATCCTGTTCATAAAGAAGACCCATCTCATCCATTTTCTTAACGGCAGCCTCTACTTTGCCTGTATCTACAATCCACTGTTCAGAAATCCAGCTGTCAAATTCACAGCCATAATACTTCAGATCTTCCTTAATTATTTCAAGTTCCATCTGCTTGGCAATTTCTTTTAACTGCAGAACTGCCTCTTCTTCAGGAGTATTAATCCATTTGTCGCCATCTTTTTCTACAATATTTCTGGCAATATTTACAACATCTGGACCATGGTAGCCATCTTCCGGAAGTGTAAAGTCTAAGCCATAGATTTCTCTGATACGGGCATATACCGATTTACCAAGATTCATAATCTGAGCACCGGCATCATTAATGTAGTATTCTCTAACGGCATCAAAACCCGACTTTCTCATAATACGTACGCAGCTATCGCCCCATACTGCGCCTCTTGCATGGCCACAATGTAAAGGTCCAGTTGGATTGGCACTTACGTACTCTTCCAGAAGTCTTACACCATTACCGGCATTATTTGAGCCATAATCATCGCCAGCTTTGACAACTGTGTTAATAATGGCAGCTAAAGAAGTCTTCTTAATGAAGAAATTAATAAAGCCAGGACCGGCAATTTCTACCTTGTCAATAAAATCAGCCTTGGATAACTCTTCAACAATCTCCTTAGCGATATCCTGAGGCTTTCTCTTTAAAATCTTGGTCAGTCTCATGGCTACGTTGGTTGAAAAATCGCCATTCTTTGTATCCTTTGGAATTTCAACTACAACACTGAAGCTTTCAGGATCGATTTCATATTTTTCTTTGATCACATCGCTAATCAGCTGATACAGTCTGTTTTCAATATTCATATTCTTACCCACTTTCCTTTTCTTTTTTTACTTAGTCTCTATAGTTATTTTAATAAACTTTAAAAAAGCTATAGTGACACCCATAGTCCAATATATTGTACATTTATGAAACAATTAAGTAAAGCAGAAAAAAAGGCTTCATATAGTATGAGAGCCTTTAAACAATATCTGGTTTAAAATAATTACTGCGTCGATAGTTGCCAGGGGTAATACCCTTGAGCTTTTCAAAGTTGCGGGTAAAAGACTTAGTGTTATTGTAGCCTACCGCCAGCGCTATATCGATAATATCATCATTACAGGTTAATAATAGTTCACAGGACTTATTTATTCTGACAAAACGAAGATATTCTTCAAAGTCTTTCTCCGTCAGAAACTTTAAAGTCTGATTGAGTTCCAGCACTGAAAGGTCATACTTATTGGCAACTTCAACCGATTTGAGATTTTCGGCGTATTCTTTGTTTATATAGGAGATAATAGAAAGTCCCAAATCGGTATTGATGTTCTTATAGTTGCCTTCGCTTCCTTTATAGATCTTGCGGTATTTATTAGGAGAGATATTCTTCTTTTCAATAAATACTTTTATCATGTGTGAAGAATCCGCAAAACCTACAAAATCAGCTATTTCCGCGATGGAGTAATTTGTATATATCAGGAGGTTTTCGGCCTTGCCCACGCGAACATTTTTAATAAATTCTGAAAAACTGATACCCACAGTATTAGTAAAAAACTTGGAAATCCCTGATTCTGACATCAAAAACACCTCGGAAAGCTTTTTTAATGTCAGTGTTTCAGAAATATGATAATAAACATACTGATAAATCTTATAAATCAGATTCTCATCATAGGTTACTAAAGAGGGCTTTTTTTCTTCAGCTTCCTTATGTTCAATAGAATTAAGAAACTCAAGCACCAGTTCAATAATCTTATTAGAAACAATAGCACCATGAATTGAACGGCTTTCACCTTCACTTTTTTCCATTTCAGAAATCTCACGGTCAACTCTAACCATTATTGAACGTATATTCTCACCATCTTCTTCATTTAAGTGTACAACTGGATTCTCATCAATCTGAGTATTTATCTGCAGAAACTCATTGTTCATATTGCAGACAGTACGTATATAGGAAAGAATGTATTCGTTATAGATTACATTATAGAAAACAAATTCCTTATCAACTTTTGTAACATAGGTTGTCATCCATGGCAGTATGGCTACAAAGCTGTTCTTTTTAATATGATGTTCCTCGTTGTTTATTTCGATAGTTCCTTCACCATCAGTAAAATACCAGAATCTGGCGGACTGATGAAGCAGTGGCTTGGTTGGTGCAGAGATTTTTTCAAGATCACAATGGAATAATGGCTTGTTCTCTCTTTCACCCGGAAATTCTTTCTGAATTTCGGATTTGATTTTGATCATATTTCCTCATCTTTCTTTAAAATCCAAATCCCCGTACGATATGGTACAGGGATCTGAATCTTAATTTACATAAAACCGTAATAGAGGGAAGTCCATGTAAATTAGCTTTGTTGTCTATAGAATCAACATTGCGACAGTCAGGATAACGATGTTCGCAATGGCGATACACAGAATGCACTTCCATGCCCATTTAATCCAGGTAGTCCATTCAACCTTGGCGATTGATAAGCCACCCATGATTGCGCCAGATGTTGGAGTGAACAGATTCACTAAACCATTACCGGCAGAGAAAATCATTACCATTACTTCTGGAGAGAAGCCAAGTTTTGCGGTAAGAGGTGCAAATACTGGCATAGATACTGTAGCAAGACCAGAAGATGATGGGATAAAGAATGACAGTGGAATATAAACAAGATAAGCAATAGGTGCAAATAATGTAGCGGATACACCCTGCAGCAGATTTGCACAGGCATCAAGAATCCATACATCAAGACCTGTTGTTGACATGATAACCTTAGCACCACGGGCAACAGCGATAACTAATACTACCGACATCATGCCGCCAGCACCGGCAATAAATCTTTCAACATATTCCTTTTCAGAAATACCAGCAACAACAGCGATAATGATAGACATTACTAAGAACCAGGTAGTACCATCATTGAACCACCAGTAACCGAAACAGTTGCCTGTCAAGATTGCAGACCAGTGAGTACCGGCATCAGCAACATCCGGATCGATAACACCCAGGTCAACCCAAGGAATGAATCCACAGATCATTACGATGAAGGCGATTGCGAAACATACAAGTACAGCCTTCTGTCTGCCTGTTAAAGTTGCATCATTAGAAGCAGTCTTCTTGGCCAGCTCAGCCATATCTTCCTGTTCCTGTAATGAAAGGAATGTAGAACCCTTGTCGGCCTTAACCTTTTTAGCATATCTTAATACAAAGAATAAGGCAATCAGGTAAGATGAGATCCACAGGATTGCACCAAGTGCCATGATGATACCAGAGTTAATTGGAACACCAGAATCAGCAGCTGTTGACATAGCGATACCAGTAGCAAATGGGTTAATGGTTGAACCAAGTACACCGACACCAGCGCCTAGCAGTACAACTGCAGCACCAACCAGAGTATCCATACCGGCAGCAACCATTGTAGTAGCCAGCAGCAGATAGAATGGAACAGTCTCTTCGCACATACCATAAGTAGTACCGCCAACAGAGAATAAGAACATTAATACAGCGATAAGAATTTCTTCTTTGCCGTGCAGCTTCTTAACCAGAACGGCTACACCTGTATCTAATGCGCCAGTAGAGTTAACAATCTCCAGGAAACCTCCCAAGAAAGTAACGAAGATACATACATCAACAGCGTTTTCATAGCCGTTGTAGACAGACATTGTAAAATCGCCTAAAGTTGCAGGAGTAACTCCTGGAATAAAGCGAGACACAATGACTAATGCCAATATGATTAACATCAGAATCGAGAACGATGTTAACTGTCTTTTCTTCTTTTTCATAATTACCCTTTTAAAATATCCCTTAATATTTTTTATTTAACTATTACTGTACCAGTCTTGCCCTGTAAAGCTTCCTTAGCTTTCTGTAAAGAAGTAATCAGAGCTTCACCATTTGCAGTATTTTCAACATACTCAATACAAGACTCTACTTTTGGAAGCATTGAACCCTTGGCAAACTGATTTTCACCAATATAGCCTCTTGCCTCTTCAATAGTCAGCCTTGATAAGTTTTTCTGATCAGGTTTATTGAAGTTGATTGCCACCTGTTCAACAGCTGTAAGAATTACCAGTTTATCAGCCTTCAGATCTAATGCCAGCTTGGCTGATGCTCTGTCCTTATCAATAACAGCTGCCACACCTTTATAGAATCCATCTTCCCTGATAACTGGGATACCGCCGCCGCCAACAGTAATAACTACGCTTCCGCTTCTTACTAATGAGTCAACAACATCCAGTTCAACGATAGATACAGGTTTAGGTGAAGGAACAACTCTTCTGTAGCCTCTTCCAGCATCTTCAACGAAAGTATAGCCAGTTTCAGCTACAATCTTATCAGCCTCTTCCTTAGAGTAGAAAGAACCGATAGGCTTGGTTGGATTCTTGAAAGCAGAATCTGCAGGATCTACTTCTACCTGAGTAACTACAGTAGCTACATTCTTCTTAATACCACGCTTAGCCAGTTCATTCATGATTGACTGC
>JBJFHC010000086.1:0-10535 GCA_051893275.1 Erysipelotrichaceae bacterium
AATATGAGTTCCCTCATCAAATGGTGTGCCTGGCTCAGAGAAACCGATATGTCCATCAGAACCGATACCCAGCAGCTGAATATCTACATGTGCAGCCAGTGCAGCCTCATCGTAAGACTTGCAGTTAGCTTCAACATCACCTAAACCGCTTGGAACATGAACATTTTCATCTTTAATATCGATGTGGTTAAAAAGATTCACGTGCATAAATGTCCAGTAAGATTCTCTATGATCTCTTGGCAAACCAACATACTCATCAAGATTGAAAGTTGTAACCTCAGCATAACTTGTTCCGTTTTCTTCGTGGTCCTTAATCATCTCCTTGTAAAGACCTACTGGTGAAGAACCTGTAGCCAAACCGAGCACTGCACCCGGTTTAACCTCAGCACGCATTACCTTGAAGGCTTCCTTGTTGAGCTCATCCTGGCTTTTAACTTTGATAACTTTAAACATTTTAATCCTCCTTATTTTTTATGTTTTTCCTTAATTTCCTGATCTAACTGCTGCAGATGCTCCTCGGAGAGCTTTTTATATTTTTTGGCGTTTACAGCATCGCCTTTATTGGCATACATTAATGATATTAAATATTCATGAACACCAGCCTTACTTGGCTCCATGTATTCAATTTCATTTAGCATATCCTCAAGGTATTTATAACCTTTTTCTACATATATATTATAAGACCTGTCAAACTCCCTTTTAAAGCGGTCATTCTTAAGTTCTTTAATTTTCTCATACCATTTTGTGCACATTACAGTATCACCAATAGACAAATAGTAGTTATAGGCCTGTCCGTATACTTTTTCCGCATTCTTTTCGGATAGTTTCTGTTTTGAAAGATTATCAAGATAATGTGCAACATCTTTCTTATTGTTTCGCATTATAGCTTCTTCCAGACGCATAGAATCAATCCACATCATAGAATAAAGGAACTGAGTTGATTTTTTGTTTGTTAGTTCCATAAATTCATCGTGATTGCCCATCTGCATGGCTATAAGCATTTTTCTGTATATCGATTTTTTTATATATGAAATAATTGTCGCAATTACAATGCCAATTACTACAACTATCGCAATTATTAAATATTTATTGTTCATATAAACCTCTTATAAATATAATGCGTGGCGCCAGGCCACGCATTATGGTTTCGGGAAAAAAGAGCTTGTTTAGCTTTTAAGCTATTAAGCGTGCCAAGGAACTGGTACTAGAGCAGTGTATTCACCAGCCCAGATACCGAAGATACAACCAACGATACCGATTACTAATAATAAACCGATACACTTAGTTGGAGTCCAGCCCTTCTTCTTGATTAAGAAGTAGCACATTAATGTTAATGCCAGAGGAATTAAAGCAGGTAAGATACCGTTTAATAAGCCCTGGATATCGATTACAGATTCACCATTTGGAATTACCATACCTAATGATGTAGCACCATAGTTACAAGTTAATGCACCTACTACGAATACACCAAGCATAGAAGCTGCATGTGTAAATTCTGTAGCGTTCTTAGTTAATGCAACAACAGCCTGAGTACCTAAGTTGTAAGACCAGTGCATTAAGAAGAAACGTAAAGCCATCTGAGCACCAAAGATTACGATGAAGTAAATGATTGGTCCTACTAAGCTTCCTGCGATTGCTAAGTTAGCAGTAATACCAGCAGTGATTGGTACTAATGTGAACCAGAATAATGCATCACCAATACCACCAAGAGGACCAGCACATGATACTCTTACGGCACGGATAGTGTTGATATCAGCCTTAGTCTGCTCTAATGAAAGAACGATACCAGCAACTAATGTTACCAGGAATGGGTGAGTATTGAAGAACTCAAGGTTATGACCCATTGAAGCAGCTAAGTCTTCTTTGTTTGTATGGATTTTCTCAAGACCAGGAAGAATAGTGTATTCCCAACCTGCAGCCTGCATTCTTTCATAGTTGAATGAAGCCTGAAGCATTAATGATCTCCATACCATCTTATTTAATGTTGCTTTGTCTAAAGCAGCAGCTGGAGTTTGATCCTTATAAACAGTTGCATTAGATGCCATCTGAACTTCCTCCTGTATTCTTTAACTTGATGTTAGTGTTGAAATCGTACATTGCAATTGCAATACCGATGAATGCTACTAACATTAATGTTGCGCCTGATGTGGCGGAAATGTTACCTAAAATAGCAGCAGCTGCGAAGCCAGCCAGGTATACACCCCACATATCATTAGCGAGCATGATCTTCAGAAGTACAGCGAAACCGACATATCTCATCATGCCGCCAGCTGCACCTAAGCCGCCCATCAGCCAGCTAGCCTTTGTAGCTAAAGTCTGAAGAGGAGCAGATAATGCAACACCACCTACGTAAGCGATTACTGCGATAACTGCAAATAAACCACCTAATAAGCAGCAAGAGATAACGTTAACCTTAGTAATTCCAGCAGGGTTTGCTTCTTCAGCAGCCTTATCAGCTGTAGCCATTAAACCAGACATAACTGTGAATACTAATGTTACGATATACTGACCCATCATAGAGAAAATTACAGCAGCACCAAGTGCAGCATCAGTATCCATGCCAGCCTTAACAGCGAAAATCATAGATACAATTGCACCTAATACAGCATTTGGAGGCTGAGCACCACCAACAGGCATGTTACCGATCATCATAAGTTCATATGTACCGCCGATAACTAAGCCAGTCTTTACATCGCCAAGGATTAAACCAATGATAGGACATGCTACCATAGGACGATATAAAGTTTCAGTTAAAGAGAACTGGTCAATTGCAAAAATGAAAGTTACAACTGCCAATAATACGATCTGAATTACATTCATTATATAATTCCCTGATTATCCTTTCTTATAAGTATTATTTGTATAATTTGTTGATATCTTCGATTTCAGTTGTTGGAACTCTCTGAATAAAAAGTTCAACACCTAATTCCTGAAGACGTTTGAAAGTATTAACATCGTCATCATCTACCGCAACAGAAGTGGCTACCTGACGTTTGCCATCTGCCATGTGCATGTTGCCAATGTTAACTCTCTTAATTGGAACGCCACCTTCTACAAGTCTTAGAACATCCTGAGGAGTTTCACAAATAATGAAAATCTTCTGGGCATCTGAAGCCTTGCCAATGATTGCGCATGTTTTTTCAATACTGAAAAAACGAGTCTGTGCCTGCGCTGGGCAAGCCATTGCCATCAAGCCCTGACGCATTGAATCTGCTGCAACTGCATCATTTGCACAAAGCAGTAAATTAGCGCCGATTGAGCTAGTCCACTGAGTCGCAACCTGTCCATGGATAAGACGATTGTCGATACGGGTTAATAAAATGTTTGGCATATATGTATTCCCTCTTCTTTCCCGGCGAAACAAATTTTCGCCTATATCTATATTCTACAGAGTAAACGGTTTCATTTATTTACATTTTTCGTTTTTTGCTTTGCACTTTTTAACATAATTGCCTTTTAAAAAAGCCAAAATGGTATAAATAAACTCGTTTTCTTTGACTTTTTTACCATTTTTAGAGCATTTTTAACTAAAAAATACAAAAATGCTAGTAAAATTAAAAAAGTGAGGTCATTCTAATGATATTCAACAAAACAACTAACATGGATTTTCAGCCCTTCGGGGAAGTGTATAGTGAAAAAACTAAGAAGAACTCAAAATCCAAAGGAAGAAATTATCTAGAAATCAATAATAGAAGCGTAGATTATCTCTACAAATCTAACGGCAACATGTACTTCAAGGTAAAAGAGGGTATCGCCATAGTGCTTTGTACTTTTGATTTAGCCAAGAAACCGACCGCATTTGTAATACACAGAGTAGTACACCTTTTACCAGGTGTCTATTATAACTTTATCTGTGTATCTGACAATGTAGTAATAGAGCTCTCGGAAGATCAGTCAAATAAACGTAAATATCCAATACCCGAATTTGCCTACCGCCCATTAGTTCCCACTATTTCAGTTAGGTCAATATTGGGTGAATACTATCTGGTAAGAGGACCAAAATATGACTTTCCTGGCGAAACGCACAGTTTCTGGGAAATTACCTATATTGATGATGGCGAACTTTTAACTGAAGTATCCGGAATTGATTATGTTCTCAAGTCTCATAATCTTTTGTTCTATGCACCAGGTCAGCCACATTCGCAAAGGACCGAAAATACCTGCTCGTATCTGACAATAATATTTGATATGACTATTCCTGAAAACGATGCGGCCATACTTAAGAATAAGATTTTTGAAATCGACCAGAAGGAAATTGATATTCTTTCTAATTTCATTAGAGCCAGTTCTGATACATTTGAGTACCAGAACGACATTCTGATTACTTCCATACAGCAGCTTGTTGTCACTATTCTGTCAAAACATAAATCTGTAAAGAAACCTGCCTTGAATACCTCAATGCAGCAAAGATACCAGAATGAACTGCTTAGTGAAATAGCTCTTTATATACAGGAGAATATTTACTCCCCAATTTCGGTTGAGGATATATGTTATAAATTTGCTATGTCGCGTTCATCAATACAGACTCTTTTCAAAGTCAACCTTGATGTAACCCCTAAGCAGTACATTTCCGATCTGAAGTTCTCGAAAGCCAAGCAGATGATCAAGAACTCCACTTACTCTATATCGGAGATTTCCCGCATGTGCGGATTCTCCTCGATACATTATTTCTCCCGTAAGTTCAAAGAGAAGTACGGCGTAACCCCAACATCGTACGCTAAATCTATCGTACAGTAACAGCCTAACGGTTTCGATTTGGGCCAAAAGTTGCCAGATAAATGTAGGAGAATTTAATGTCACTTTTTTCGAAACGTTTTCTGTGGTTACTTTATTTAGGCAGGGTCTTTTTCTACAAAAGACGGCTGCCTTTTTTAAACGACATGTGGGGCTTGTGCCGTCTTTTGGGAAAAAAGACTTCCTGCTTCACTGACCATGACCATCAGTAATGGTTTTACACGATCTTCACAGGCGTAAATTCGGATGACACCCACCCTATTTGTTTTTGCTTGTTTTCACTCAATGCTGAGTTTGCTTATTTTAACTGCACATCCGGGCGAACCGGCTGTACGTTTTGCCGGAAACTGGCTAAGATACAAAAGCAGATAATATATCTTATAAATGGCGATCTTATGCCGCGAAAGCCACTTGAAAGCTGGGTTATCTCCCTGCTAGAATTGTGGGCAACACTGAAGCCAATATGCATTTGGCCAGCGAGCGTCTTTTGAGGGTGCAGGGAGAAGGGTCCCTGGCTGTCAAGTGGATCGTGGAATAATAGAGCCATTAGATATGTTTATAATTCATGCTATACGTATACTATATCAGTAAAATAGTTTGTCGGATTTTGCTAAACATCAAGCCAGCCAACAACGAAATACTTGTAAAATTTTAGCGAAATCTACCCATTCAACATTTGTTTGCCCTTATTTCTAATATTTATCGCTGCATTAAGGTCTCTATCTATTGCTTTACGACATTTCGGACAATAAAAGACACGCTGGTCCAAAGAAATATCATTACGAGTACTACATCTTGAACATAACTGACTCGATGGAAAATATTTTGGAATTTTAACCATGGCTTTTCCATTTTCTTCGAGCTTATATGTCAAATACTGAGTAAACTGGTAGTAACCATTTTCATAAGTTGACTTTGCAAATCTTATTTTCTGCTTCTTCCTTGATATATCCTTCATTGAAATATCTTCTATACATACCGCATCGTTTTCATCGGCCACTTTACGTGAAAGTTTATGCAGAAAGTCATCCCTCTGATTTGCCACCTTTTCACAGCATTTCGCATACTTTCTTTCCTGCCTGATATAATTCTTTGATTTAACTTCTCCTTTCCTGGCCCCTATACGCCTTGTTAGACGTCGGTGCTCCCTTCGCAGTTTTTTAGCAGCTTCTTTATTGAAGTCCCTGCCTTTCGCAATATTACCGTTGCTGTCCATAAAAAGACCTTTCGCCTTATAATCGAGACCAATGAATTTCTTAGGGACAACCCGCTTAATATTTCTATCAATAATATAGTTCACAGATGCATAATATTCTCCAGACCCATGCCGTTTGACAGTAACTGAATAAATACCATCACTCTCTATTTCAAACCAGCCACGGGCCTTGACTTCACCAATAACCGGAAGCCGTATATAGCCATCTGCAACCTCTATAGAACCATTTTCATTGAGAGTTCGATAAGACCTTCTTGGATTTTTCCATGATTTAAATTTTGGTTTTCCATCCCCCTTCATATACTTCCTGAACGAATTTTCAAGATCAAAACAAGTATTCACAAAAGCCTTCTCATCAACTTCCTTATATCCAGCACATTCCTTCATATTCTCAGTATAAGGAACCTTGATATTCTTTTTGTACTTCTCATACAATTCCAACTTATGTTCCAGTGCTTTGTTCCAGAACTGTCTACAACATTCAAATGTTTTTTCAATAATCTGAACCTGTTCTACACTTGGATATAGCCTGTATTTTATGCCTCTATAAACCTTCATCATTTTTCCTCCCTATTATTGTTATTGTCAAAAAAAATAAAAATTCCTCACCTAATTTACATAAAATTCAACTTTTTTGCGTAAACTATGAAAAAATATGTCAAAATAGACCATTTTCTGCTCAATTCACCCCATAACAAATAAAAAGGGCCCAGCTAAAGGGAGTATAGCTGAGCCAACAATTTTGTGCATTTAATTATGATAAGCAGATCTATTAGATTCCATCGTCACCATCTGCAGGTCCATTATTAATAACTGGCATTTCAAACATCTGAACACCATCTTTACCTACAGAAATAGCGCTTGATACTAACATTTCCAGATCATCAATCATGGTTCTAGCCATTGAAATTTCACACAGCATAGAAAGATTAGTACCTGCTAATACTCTGACCTTATCGTTACCGGCAGAAATTAAAGCCGCTGTCTTAAAAGGAGATCCTCCAGCCAGGTCAGAGAAAACAATTATTCCTGAACAGTCCTTTAAAGTCTCAAAAGCGGCCTTTAAATCTGCTTCAAGCTTCTCTGTACCATTGCCATCAAAATCTACTGCTACATAATTTGGCTGAGGTCCAGCAATCAGATCAACTGAGCTGGTTAAGCCAGTTGCGAAATGTCCGTGTCCGGTTACGATTAATCCTACCATTTGTGTACTCCTTGTTTTAATAAATTATTTTGAATATGGGTAAATTATAACACCCTTTACAACTCTATTAACAGTTCCTGATGGACATGGTGTATCTGGTTTAACACCCATCTTAATAGACTTCAGAACAGCGATAATCTGGGCAACATTGATATATTCCAATCCTAAGAATACATTGTTGTATCTGTTCTTGTTGTCGAAACTGATAAAGTAATCAGCCAGCTTAGCTACTTCTGGATCATCATAAGAAGAAACTACCAGCAGCTTGTTTCCGTTTCTCTCTGGTGACATTTCCTTAACAATGTCAACATCATACTGTCTGGTATATGGATCATCTGACAGATAAATAATATCGAAAGAACCAGGACAGATAACTGACTTAGGACCATGTCTGAATCCCATGGTTGTATCAAATGTTGTCATAACTGCACCAGCAGTCAGCTCACAGCACTTTAATGCAGATTCCTGTGAAACACCCTTTAAACAGTTAGAACCAAGATAAACGATTCTGTCAAAGTCAAATTCATCAACAATCTTCTCAAGCTTCTCGAATGATTCAGCATGGAACTTGGCAGTATTGGCTGCGATTTCCTTAATAGTTGGTTCGATTTCATCTAATTCGTCAATTAAAAATGAAAGAACAGTTGCCAGATACATATTTGAGTATGAAGAAGTCATGGCAAATGACTGGTCATGAGTCTCTGGAGTCAGATTGATTGCGTAGCAGTTATCCTTGCCTTCTGCAAACTTAGACAGAGCACCCTCATGGTTGCAGGTTACAAACAGATGATAGATATTCTCACATACTGTATTTGCACATTCAACAGCAGCTACAGACTCAGGAGAATTACCAGATCTGCCAAAAGAAATTAATAATGTTGGCTTAGTTCTTGATAAATAATCCTCAGGGCAGGCAACGATATCAGTTGTACCGTATGACTTAACCTTAAACTTATTTAATGGGGCAAGATAAGGGAAAATAGAATTACCAACAAACTCAGAAGTACCGGCACCAGTTAAAATAATGTCGTAATCATCGTTAGTAATAACCTTATCAATCAGGGCTTTAATCTCATTCTTCTCGTTCTTTACCTGTTCGAATGTCTTAAGCCATGTTTCAGGTTGCTGAAAGATTTCCTTAGTAGTCCAATAGGCACCAAGTTCTTTCCAAGTTTCTTCAGTCTTATTGAAAACCATCTTCAAAATATCTCCTTTTTTTACCTCTTTATTCTAACAAATTAGTGATACATATAAATTCCCATACTAAAAAGTACAAATTTCATTTTAATAAATATAATCAAAACAAAATCGCATATAATAGATACTAAGGGAGCATATTATGGAAAACAAATTCAAAACAAAAGAACTTGAAGGATTAAATATCTATCGAGATAGAAAAAACCAGAAAGTATATCTGGACCCAATAACCAAAAACGGCTATGTCATTACACCTGAAAAAGAAAAAACATTCAAAACCTACTCAAATGTAATACTCTTTGCCGTACTTACCGCAATCTTCGCAAATATGATATTTGAATTCAAATGGTATATCTGTATCATTATTGGCTTAGTCGTATTTGCCTTTCTTGAATGGCGATTCAGAAAATTCTTAGACAACTGCACAATGTATAAAGACTTCAAGCCCGATAAAAAGAACAAACCAGAAGCCTATGATGCACCAGCAAGCCTGATAACAGTCAAATCCATTCTTTACATTGTTCTAGGCATACTGTTTATTATAACTGTCGTAATGAACTACAAACAGGGTGACAGACTCTTAAATGGCGTATGCATCTGCTGTGCCTTTGGTTGCCTGTTTATCGGTATCAGATATATACTGGTGCTTGTATCAAGAAAGAAAAACAGCTGATGATTAAGGCACTCATATTCGATCTGGACAACACTCTCATCGACAGACAAAGAGCGTTTTCAGAAATGCTTCAAAGAGAATTCTCCAGAATAACCGAAGACAAAAAGCTCATTCAGAATATGGTGAATGACATTATCTTATGGGATAAGAATGGTGAAGTATCAAGAGACATAACTTTCCAGATGTGGAAAGACAAATATAAATTTAATAATCCCACTCCAGAAGAACTGTCAGCTTCGTGGTCAAACGAATCAGGCAAGGTTGCCTATCTTTACCCCGATGTCAGGGAAACTCTTACTAAACTAAAAGAAAAATATAAGCTGGCAGTTCTTTCCAATGGAAACAAAATATCACAAAGAAGAAAAATGGAAACGATTAACATCTACGACCTCCTGGACTATTCCCTGGTCTCAGGAGAATTCCATGTAAACAAACCAGATCCCGAAATCTATCACTATGTCTGCGAACAGCTTAGCTTAAAGCCTGAGGAATGTGCCTACATAGGCGACAACTACAGAATTGATGTTGAAGGATCAAGAAATGCAGGACTTTACCCAGTATATATTTCAAGAAACGGCGACATCCATAACGATGTCACCACTATCTTAAATATCAGCGAACTCCTTAATCTATTTTAACGGTCACCCGACCGTTTTTTAATGCTCTTTTCTTCGACAGATAAAAACCACCACAAAAGAAACCGTCATAAGCAGGAAAGGGATAAACATTGCTTCATAATCATTAATCATCAGATCATATAGACAAAGACAGAGATTAATAGCGCCAAGTACGGAAAAAATAAAATTAATTATTATCAACATCCCAAAATCCTGCACTTAACAAAACATACTTCCTTAAAACAATTATTTCGCATATTTATCCCACTTCCTCAAGACAATTCTAACATCCAAAGCACAATAAATATTTTGCGCTTTTTAAACTGTTTCACGTTTTCTAAAATAATTATTTATATAGATTCCTGATAAGCGCAATCAGTCTTCTCAGCACGAGGTCACATTGAATAAGCCTGTAAGGAAGACCTGGTGCATTTATCTCGAAACAAAGTTCACTGTTTCGTGTACTGAAATTATTATTGCTGAAATAAATCACATCTTTTATCTTCTGAATGTAATTAATCAGATAAGAAGTTACCTTCTTATCATCGTCTATATCAAATACCAGAAGACATACATCTTCATCACTAAGATATTTCTTTAATTCAGTTTCCTGATCAGCTGGATTTATATAATTTACGCAGACTTTTCCGTATCTCAAAAGTTCCATCTCCAGAAAAGATACAAGATCACTTCTTATGCCACCTACAATTATTATCCTGTCAGCTTTATATAACATCGAAACTGCTTTAAGAAATTTTTCAGAACCATTGCCCTTATAAAGCATGTCTATAATCTGCCTCTCATATAAATCTATCTCTTCAAAAAGACCATCTATAGAATCATACTCCTTTTTATCCTCAATAACCCGATAAGAATACTCATTCTTAATATTCA